>NZ_QSEU01000001.1:0-291597 GCF_003466705.1 Eubacterium sp. AM46-8 | reverse complement strand
ACGTTGAAGCGGAGGAATGGCACGGAGAAGTCCAAAAAGTAAGTCAAAGCGTGGCGGATTGGACGTTGAGGTGGAGTGAGGAACGGATGAAGTCCAAAAAGGAAGGTCACAGCGTGACGGATTGGACGTTGAGGTGGAGTGAGCACGGAAGAAGTCCAAAATAGGAATGTATGCGTGCAAAAATGGACTTTATGATGCATAACAGCATTCATAAATTCCATTAGTTACAAAGCCACCTGCCGGAATCGAACCGGCGACCTTTTCATTACGAGTGAAACGCTCTACCGACTGAGCCAAGGTGGCATGTCTGTCTGCCGATATTGTGGCGACGAACATCAATTATTATATATATTAATTCTTTTTTTGTAAAGTCGTTATTTCACGGATATATAAGCCTGACATGATGAATAATAATTCTCTATACGGACAATTATAGATTAAGAACAGATAACTAGCAACAAAGAAGGAGGCAGCCATGAACACAATAGGTAATGATGAATCGGACAACAAGAAACCAGACAATGAGATATCAGACAACGAGAAATCCAACAACGGGAATACCGCAGATGACTACAAAGATGGTGCTGTCACGAAAAATGCTCTTCAGGTTATAACAATTATTGGAGAGATAGAAGGGCACGATAATCTTCCCGCAACAAGCAAAGCAACAAAGTATGAACATATGCTGCCTAAGCTGGCGGAGATTGAGATGGATAAAGATATTAAAGGTGTACTTTTTATTATGAATACAGTTGGTGGGGATGTCAGTGCGGGACTGGCACTGGCCGAGATGATTGCCTCAATGAAAAAGCCGACAGTTTCTTTAATAATAGGCGATTCACATAGTATCGGGGTTCCGCTTGCAGTAAGTACAGATTATTCATTTATAGTGCCAACAGCTACAATGATAATACACCCTGTAAGGATGAACGGAACACTTATCGGAGTACAGCAGACTTATGACTATTTCGAACGCATTTCTGACAGGATAACTTCGTTCATTGCAGACCACAGCAGGGTGAGCAAGGAAAGGGTTGAAGAAATGATGGTGGATACGACACAGCTTTCTAAAGACTTAGGAACAGTGCTGGTGGGTAGACAGGCTGTTGAAGAAGGTTTAATATGTGAAGTAGGAGGAATCAGCGATGCACTTGCAAAGCTGGATTCACTGATTGATAAATAATAATGCAATAAGGGGAAATTATGAAATGTAATATATGCCCAAGAGCCTGCAATGTAGACAGGAGTGTTAACAAAGGCTTTTGCGGAATGACTAATGATATATATGCGGCAAGAGCCGCTCTACATATGTGGGAAGAGCCATGCATATCAGGTGAACATGGAAGTGGGGCAGTGTTCTTTTCAGGGTGTACATTAAGGTGCATATTCTGTCAGAATTCTCAGATTGCTGCGGCACAGGTTGGAAAGAAGATAACAGTTGACAGGCTTTGTGACATTTTTCTTGAACTTCAGGACAAATGTGCCAACAATATCAACCTTGTTACAGCAACACATTTTGTACCGCAGGTTGCAGAAGCACTTATTAAGGCAAAGAATAAAGGACTTGTGATACCTGTTGTATACAATTCAAGTGCTTATGAGAATGTAAGCACAGTTAAGATGCTCGACGGATTAGTGGATGTATATCTTCCAGACATGAAATATATTGACAGCAGGCTTTCAGCAGAGTACTCAAAAGCACCGGATTATGCAGATGTGGCTAAAGCTGCAATACATGAGATGGTCAGACAGACCGGAAAGCCGGAATTCTTTATAGAAGATGATGAACTTGTGAAGAGCGGAAGAGTTGAAGCTGGGATTATGAAAAAAGGCGTAATTGTAAGGCATCTTGTACTTCCGGGAACAACTAAAGATTCCAAGGCAGTTATAAAGTATCTTCTTGATACATATGGTGATGAAATATACATAAGCATAATGAGCCAGTATACGCCATTTGAGAGACTAAAAAAACATCCACTCTTGTCGCGTAAAGTGACAAGAAAAGAATATAATTCTGTGGTAGATTATGCGATAGACTGCGGAATCAATAATGGATTTATTCAGGAAGGCGATGTGGCAGAGGAAAGCTTCATTCCTGAATTTGACTATGAAGGCATATGATTATATAATCGTAACGGAATTATTACAAATGTATTGTGTATTGGCGGGATTAATATATGGAGAATAAGCATGGGCACATAGAGCAAAACAGCGCCAGAATATGGCAGATTGGCTTGTTTTCTCTTAATAATACATCAACTAATCTGTTTCTTGCCATGATGGGATATGTCTCATATTATGCTAATGGAATAGCAGGTCTTTCGGTTGTCCTTATCTCGGTTATTCTTACGGGAATGAGAATATTTGATGGCGTGACAGATCCGGTGATAGGATATTTTATAGATAAAACCAATGGAAAATACGGCAAATTCCGGCCATATATTGTTATAGGATACTTACTCATGGCAATTAGCAGTCTTATTCTGTTCTTTACTACAAGCCTTGTTCCGGTTATTTTAAGACCATTTTATTTTATAATTGTATATTCAGTATACATAATAGGATACACATTTCAGACAGCAGTTGTAAAGTCAGGACAATCAGTAATTACTAATGACATGAAGCAGAGACCTATGATAACTTTTTTTGATTCAACATTTATAATGTTCGCACATGGTCTGGTTGCTTTCTATGTGTCAGTGTATCTGATTGAGAAATATAAGACATTCCAGTCACAGGCACTTTTCTCAGAGTTCGTAATCACAGTGGTTATAGCAGCCGGAATATGCTCATCACTGGCTGTAATCGGAATATGGGACAAGGATAATGTAAAGTACTTCAAGCTTGATGAGGATAAGAAGCAGCAGATACATTTCAGGGATTATGCGGCTATAATTAAACACAACAAGCCAATCAGAATGCTTGTTATTGCAGCGGCATCTAACAAATTCGCACAGATGGTATATGGTAATTCAACAGTTCTTGTAATGCTTTATGGAATACTGATGCAGAATTATCCACTGGCTGGTATAATTGGAATAATTGTTGGTATTCCCAACTTAGGAATAATATATCTTGGGATAGAGCATGCCAAGCGATGCGGACAGAAGAAGACACTTGTAAGGTCAACATTTCTTGCAATTATTTTTCAGACGATACTTATGCTCATGATGATATTTACTGATCTTACCAAAGTATCATTAAAGCATATTAATTTTATTACGGTTGCATTCCTGCTTGTATTTACGCTGCTTAACGGAGTAAAATCAATATCTAACAATATAGTTGTTCCTATGATTGCTGACTGTACTGATTATGAATATACACTGAGTGGACATTTTGTGCCGGGAATAATGGGAGCACTGTTTTCATTTATTGACAAATCATTTTCAGCACTTGGAACAGGATTTGTAGGAATAGCACTTGCGATATCAGGGTATTCTAAAGTTTTTCCGCAGGTGGAGGACCCGCTGACACCACAGCTTAAGTTTCTGACAATATTTTTCTATTGCATAATTCCGATAATAGGATGGGTTGTGACAATATTTATAATGAGATTCTATAAGCTGGATAAGAATACCATGAAGGGCTTGTATAAGAAATAGAGTGGAGAGTGGAATATGCTTATTAATAAAGGAAATCCCATGCTTATGGGATGCAGTAGATATAAGGACGGATATAATTTTACATATGAGGCAGAATGTGACAGTGCAGCTCTGCTGATTTTTGATGCACATATGAAGCCAAAAGAACGGATAGAACTGGATTCATCAATGAAATGTGGAAATATATTTTCAGTTCATGTGTCTGGCAGGAGGCTGGATACATGTTTCTACTGCTATGAGATAGATGGCTTAATGTATCTTGACCCATATGCAAAGGCGATAACGGATTGCGGAAGATTTGGACAGACGGACGAGAAAGATGTGTATCTGGCTGCGATTGATGTGGCAGATTATGACTGGGAAGATGACAGGCCTCTTAATTATGATTACAACGATTGTGTATTCTATAAAATGAATGTAAGAGGATTTACTAAGAGCAGGACATCAAAGGTCAGGGATAAAGGCACATTTGCAGGAATAGTGAATAAGATACCATATCTTAAAGAACTTGGAATTACAACTCTTGAGTTACAGCCTGCATATGAATTTGATGAAATAGGCCGTTTTCCACAGTTGACTGATACGATAATGTCAAAATACGGAGCCGGAACACATTACAGCGTGGATAAGAATACGCGAAAAATTAATTACTGGGGATATGTCGGAGGATTTTATTTCGCACCTAAGGCATCATATTCTTCAATTGCTTCAAAGCATCCGGGGGTATTTAGGGATTACACAGTTGAATTTAAGAATATGGTTAAAGAACTGCACAGAAATGGCATTGAAGTCGTTATGGAAATGTTTTTTACTGACGAAAGTACGGGATTTATCCTGCAGTGTGTAAGATACTGGGTTACTGAATATCATATTGATGGTGTACATGTATATTGTGATGAGTCAGCACTTAAGGCACTTTCACAGGACGCACTTTTAGCGGATACCAAGATTATAACTGTATACTGGAATGGTAAAACCGGAACGAAGAAGCATATGGCTAATTATAATAATGATTTCCAGAATATTGCGCGCCGACTGTTAAAAGGCGATGAGAATATGCTTGGAGAATTTGCAGCTATATCAAGAAAGAATGAAGCAAACAGTGCAAACATTAATTATATTGCCAACAACAATGGATTTACTCTTAATGACCTTGTAAGCTATGACAGAAAGCATAATGAGCTTAATGGTGAGAATAACAGGGATGGCGAGGATTTTAATTTCAGCTGGAACTGTGGCGAGGAAGGTTCGACAAGAAAGAGAAAGATTAAAGAACTAAGAATGCGTCAGATTAAAAATGCACTGGCATTTGTTTTCTTATCGGCAGGCACTCCGCTTATACTTGCCGGAGACGAGTTTGGCAATTCACAGAACGGTAACAATAATCCGTATTGTGTTGACAGTGAACTTTCATGGGTTAACTGGAAGGAAACTAAAGAAGGGAAAGAAATTCTAGAATGGACAAAGGCTCTTATACAGTTCAGACAGAATAATAAGATACTTCATATGCCGCAGTCACTTACTTTAAGTGACAGGGTATCATGTGGCTACCCTGATATATCATATCATGGAACTAATGCGTGGTATGCACAGATGAATACATATGACAGACATTTAGGAATTATGTATTCATGTGTATATGGGGATGAAGAAGACCACAGTCTGATATATGCTGCATATAATATGCACTGGGAGAATCACAGCTTTGCACTTCCTAAGATTAATGGTACATGGAAGGTTGATATGAGTTCTAATGTATCAGGTGCTGTGATTGAAGATAATAACAGAAGTGTATGTGTTGAGCCACGGAGCGTTGCAATACTCACAGGAACATATGAAATTCCTGCTAAAAAGGAGAAGTAATGGATATAAAGAAGCTTGCAGATGTCAAAGACAGATTTGCAGATTACGAGAAGATATTTAATTCAGGCGATTATGACAAAGCGGCAGATATATTATCTGCAATACTTGAAAGAATAGAAGAGTGTACGGACGAGCGTAAAGCTGGAACTATGGATGATACATTTGTGAAAAAATCGGACATGGACGGCAGACCAATATATATAAGCCTTAATCATGTTATGGAATATTATGTGTACGCATGTTATTTTGAACCGGAAACGGATGTGCTGTGTACAGAGCTGCCGGTTGGAGAGTACTACAGGACTTATGGCAGTCTGTGCCTGAAGTTATCGAAGTTTCGCAGAGCTGAGGATGCATTTAAGAAGGCTATATGCTGGAATCCTGTTGATCTTGATTCATATCTTGGACTTGCAGAATGTTATAAGAATCTTAATATGCTATCGAGATATCTTGATGTTACAAAGCAGGCATACAGATTCTGCTGCAGCCGCGCAACGATGGCAAGATATTACAGAAATATGGGATTTTATTATGTTGCCAGGTATAATACTGAGGCGGCAAGAGTGTGCTACACCTACAGCAATATATATTATAAGACAGATAATGCTGATAATGAACTTAAATATCTTGAGCAGGCATTAAATGACAGGACACCGGAATATTCTGTTAAACAGATGCAGGAAATACTTGATGAGAATGAGGTGGAACCAGGACCTGACTCTAAGACAATAGGAATTATATACAGAGTCGGTGAGCTTATGATGAATGATAAAGATTATAAGCTGGCTAGAGACTGCTTTTCAATTGTTTATGATATAACACAGGAAACACAGTTAAAGACATTGCTTGATGAATTAGATAAAGACCTGGAGGATAACAATGCTTAATAAATCTTATGATGGAATAATATTTGACCTTGACGGTACTATGTGGGACACAAGAAAGCCAATATGTGAGGCGTGGAATATAATACTTTCTCGTCATGAAGAGATTCACAGAACACCAATTGTCGAGACAGACCTTAACGACTGTATGGGACTTCCGATGTACGACATAGCTGCAAAGCTGTTTCCACAAGAACAAGAGCAGGTAAGAAATGCACTTATGGACGAGCTGTGTACATTTGAGAATGGATATCTTGCAGAAAGAGGTGGAATTCTTTATCCACAGCTTGCAGAAACTCTTTATACACTAAGCAAGAAATATCCATTGTATATTGTGAGCAATTGTCAGGATGGTTATATTGAAAGTTTTCTTACAGCACACCTTATGTCCGATTTCTTCAAAGATACTGAATGCTGGGGAAGGACATTTCTGCCAAAGAGCGAGTCTAATAAGATACTTATAGAAAGAAATAATTTAAAGAACCCTGTGTATGTCGGTGATACAGCAGGCGATGCAAAGTCTGCCAAAGATGCGGGCATAGATTTTATATATGCTGAGTATGGATTTGGAGACGTATCCAAAGACTGCTATGTTGCTAAGATAGAGAGCTTTGCAGAGCTTGCAGAGATATTGTAGGATGGGTTTTAAGCTGGAGTGTACTTTGGGGATTAAAGCTGTGTTATGATATGTAGAGAGCTGGGCTGGGATAGGCTGAGAACTGTGCCAGAATATGTGAAGTTTGGAAAAGACCTACGCAAGCAGGAAATTCAGGCGGTTGAGTAGGTCTTTTAAGCCGGAAAGCTGTGCGAGGACAGGTAGAGAGCAGGGAAAAGACCTACGCAAGATAGAAATTCAAGTGAGTGAGTAGGCTTTTAGCAAGAAATAAGATAAATTCAGCAGAGATACAAATCAATTAAACATTGCATTTAGCTCAGTCAAATAATATCAGGAAATTTTAAGCTTTTCTGCTTGACGGCAGATAAACATAGTGCTATTATAGGTGGCAGTTAAATATTTAAAGTCGATGATCAAAAGAGTACTTTCGGAAGGTACATCACAGAGAGCTGGCGGTGGTGGAATGTCAGCATGGAGAGCCGTAAGGAATGGGTTTGTGAGATGCGTAGATGAATTAGCAGTAGTTTACGACGCGGCCTCGCGTTACAGGGGAAGGATATATTAATTGTATCTGATAATGAGTTGAGCATACAGGTGGCATATCCGGTAAGGAGTGCCACCTTTTTTATTAATATTACAAGTATGTTCATAAATAAGGGTGGCACCACGGTAATTCGTCCCTGACAGGAATCTGTAATATACAGGTTTCTGTCAGGGACATTTTTTGTAAGCAGCAAGTCATGCGAACAAGAATAAACCAAGCCACACAGATTAGGGAGGAACTATGAAACGAAGATTAAGAGCTTATAAGAAGACGGTAAGTATTGTTAATGAGAAAGCTATTGAACTATACAAAGGACTTGGAATTGAAAAGAAGGGATTTCTTCTTGAAGGAACTGACAAGGAAAGCGGACAGTATACTTTTATGGGAGTTGAACCGAATGAGATAATCCAGTCAGATAAGGACAGCCTTGTTATTACAAGAAAAGATGGCAGCAGAGAGGTAAGAGAGGGCAATCCTCTTATAAGACTTAAAGAGTATTTTGATGAATTCGAGATAGTAAAGGATCCGGGAGAACTTGATTTCCTCGGAGGTCTTGTTGGAAGTCTTGGATATGATTATATAAGATACACAGAAGTCCTCCCTGATGATAATCCTGATGAGATAGGAATTGAGACGATACAGCTTATGCTTGCAGACAAGTTCATTGCTATCAATCATACAGCAGAAACATTCACAGCAGTAGTGCTTGGAGAGGATTCAGAGGAAGGCAGAATTAAGGCTTTAAAGGAAGCGGAGGAGCTTATAAAGACTGCAAGAGAGGGCGTAGATAAGTTTAAGGATGATAAGCCTGATATGTCACTTGAAGGTGTGATATTGAAAAAATCGGACACGCTTGAAGAATATAGCAAGAAGGTTAATAAGATTAAGAATTACATAAAAGAAGGTCATATATTCCAGACTGTTCTTTCGCAGAGATGGACAATAAAGACGGGACAGAGCGGTTTTAATCTCTATGAAAAATTAAGAGAGCTTAATCCTTCACCATATATGTATTACTTTAATTTCGGAGATTTTGAGATAATCGGAAGTTCACCGGAAATGATTGTAAAGCAGTCAGACAATAAAGTATATACATGTCCTATAGCGGGCACAAGAAAAAGAGGAGCAACAAAGGAACAGGATATTGCTTTAGAGGAAGAACTTCTTGCAGATGAGAAGGAGAGAGCAGAGCATGTAATGTTAGTTGACCTTGCACGTAACGATATGGGTAAGATAAGTGAGATAGGAACAGTCAAGGTTGACCAGTTCATGAATATCCAGAGATATTCACATGTTATGCATATTGTTTCACTTGTTGAGGGAAGAAAGAATGGAGAATATCATCCACTTGACCTCGTATCATCATTTCTTCCAGCAGGTACATTAAGCGGTGCACCTAAGATAAGAGCAATGGAAATCATAGATGAGCTTGAGACAGTAAGAAGAGGCCTGTATGGAGGAGCTACAGGATACCTTGATTTTGGCGGTAATATGAACTTCTGCATTACAATCAGGACTATGATTAAGAAAGGCGATAAGGTATATCTTCAGGCAGGTGCAGGAATTGTTGCTGATTCAAAGCCTGAGATGGAATATCAGGAGTGCTGCAATAAAGTAATGGCACTTGCAAAGACACTTGTTAAGGAGGAACATTTATGATTCTGCTGATTGATAATTATGACTCATTTACATATAACCTGTATCAGTTTATTGGAATATTTAACAGTGATATTAAGGTTGTAAGAAACGATAAGATAACAATTGAGGAGATAGAGGAGCTTGACCCTGAATCAATAGTTGTATCTCCTGGTCCTAAGAGCCCTAAAGATGCTGGAATATGTGTTGATGTAATAAAGCATTTTACAGGAAAGAAGCCGATACTTGGCATATGCTTAGGACATCAGTGCATAGGAGAAGCATTTGGCGCAACTGTTTCTTATGCAAAATGTATCATGCATGGTAAACAGTCTGAAATATATCATGATGGAACAGGAATATTTACCGGACTTGATTCACCAGTAAAGGTTGCAAGATATCATTCACTCGCTATAATTCAAGAGACTTTGCCAGACTGCCTGGAGGTTATTGCCAAGACACAGGATGGAGAAATAATGGCTGTAAAACATAAGGATTATCCGGTGGTCGGATTGCAGTTCCATCCGGAGTCAATATATACAGAGCATGGCAAGAGAATGATTGAGAATTTCGTTAATGGGGTGATTTAATGATATTAGATGTTATTGTAGAGGATAAGTTAAAAAGACTTCCAGAACACAAGAAAAGAATCAGCGAAGAAGAGATGACAAGACTTGCGATTGAGAGCCATAGAGTGTCACACAGCTTCTATGATGCACTTGCAAAGGATGGTCTTTCAATTATAAGTGAGTTCAAGAAAGCATCACCAAGTCATGGTAATATGAACAATAAGATTACTCTGGAAGAAAGAATAAAACAGTACGGCGAAAGCGCAGATGCTATTTCATGCCTTACAGAGGAAGACCATTTTAAGGGAAGTACAGAATATCTTAAGCAGATAAGACAGATGACAGACCTTCCGATTATCAGAAAAGACTTCATAATTGACCCGTATCAGGTGTATGAAGCAAAGGTTATAGGAGCAGATGCAGTTCTTCTCATTGCTGCGATTCTTGATGACAGTAGATTTAAAGAACTTTATGACCTTGCTTACAGTCTTGGACTTGATGTTTTATGTGAGGTTCATAACGAAGAGGAAATGCAGAGAATGCTGAATCTTGATGTGAAGATTATAGGAATTAACAACCGTAATCTTAAGACATTTGAGGTTGACCTTGATACTACGAAAAAACTTGCAGATATGGTTACACAAGAGATGAGAAAAGCTGGAAAACTGCTTGTATCAGAAAGCGGTGTTGCGGATACAGACGATATTAAGGTGCTGGCAAAGAGTGGAGCAGATGCACTTCTTATAGGAACAGTGCTTATGGAAGCACCGAAGCCGGAAGAATTAATATCAGAGTTTAAAGAGGTATATAATGCTGAAAGAAAATGATTCTTTAGTACAGGTTAAGATATGCGGACTTACAAGTATGGATGATGTACACATTATAGAAAAATATGGTGCAGATTATGCAGGTATGGTACTATATTATCCAAAAAGCAAACGCAATATTGACATTAATCTGGCAGCGGTGCTTGTTGCACAATTGAAGAAATCGGACATCAAGAGCGTTGCTGTTGTTGTGTCCCCCGATGTATCACAGCTTGAAGCAATACAGAATGCAGGATTTGATTATATACAGATTCACGGTGAATTAAGTGATGATGTGTATAATGCATGCAGTGTCAGGATTATAAGAGCCGTTAACATTAAGCATCAGTTAGAAGAAGATATATATCTGGAGACTAAGCGATGGCGAAGTCTGGATAAAATATATGGACTGCTTTTTGATGCGGGAGTTCCGGGGAGCGGTAAGACATTCGACTGGGAAAGTCTTAAAAAGGCGGACTGCGGTAATAAGAAATTATTCCTTGCAGGAGGACTTACACCAGACAATGTAAAAGCTGCGATAGAAGCAGTAAGGTCTGATGTTGTTGATATAAGTTCGGGCGTTGAATATGATGATGTGTCCGTTAAAGGAAAAGATGAGAGTAAAGTTAAAGCATTTATACAGAATGCAAAATTTTAAGAAAAAGAGGTAAAGAGAAAATGGCAGAAAGCAAGTATTATGGACAGTTTGGAGGACAGTATGTTTCAGAGTCACTTATGAATACTCTGGCAGAGCTTGAGAAAGCATTTGATGAGGCAATAAGAGACCCTGAGTTCGCTAAGGATTATATTTATTATCTGCAGGAATATGTTGGAAGGGCAACTCCACTGTATTATGCAGAGAGAATAAGCAAGAAGTACGGAGCAGATATCTTCCTTAAGAGAGAAGATTTGAACCATACAGGAGCACATAAGATCAATAATGTTATCGGTCAGATTCTTCTTGCAAAGAGAATGGGCAAGACTAAGGTTATCGCTGAGACAGGTGCCGGACAGCATGGCGTTGCAACAGCTACAGGCGCAGCACTTTTTGATATGGAGTGTACAGTTTTCATGGGTGCTGAGGATATCGAGAGACAGAAACTTAATGTATTCAGAATGGAAATGCTTGGAGCAAAGGTGCAGCCTGTAACAACAGGAAGCGCAACATTAAAGGATGCTACTAATGAAGCAATAAGAACATGGGCTGAAAGGGCAGAGGATACATTTTACATCATTGGTTCTGCTGTAGGACCACATCCATATCCTAAGATGGTGAAGGAATTCCAGAGAATTATCAGCACTGAGGCAAGAAAGCAGATTCTCGATAAGACAGGAAAGCTTCCTGACGCAGTTGTTGCCTGTGTTGGCGGTGGCTCTAATTCAATCGGAATGTTTGCTGATTTCATTAATGATAAAGACGTTGACCTTATTGGCGTTGAGGCAGGGGGCCTTGGTATTGAGACAGGAAAACATGCATCAGCAATGGCACTCGGACAGGTTGGTGTCCTTCACGGAATGAAGACATATCTTTTACAGGATGAAATCGGTAATATCCAGCTTGCACATTCTATTTCAGCAGGACTTGATTATCCGGGTGTTGGTCCGGAACATGCTTATTTAAGAGATTCTGGAAGAGCAAAATATGTTTCTGTAACAGATAAAGAATGTATGGATGCACTTATGGAACTTTGCAGAATGGAAGGAATTATTCCGGCTATTGAGAGTGCTCATGCACTTGCACATGTGTTCAAGATGGCACAGGGTGAATATAAGGGTAAGACAATTATCATGTGTCTTTCAGGCCGTGGTGATAAGGATGTTAATACAGTTCAGAAATATCTTAACGGAGAGGAGACTAACAAGTAATGAATAGAATAGAAGAAAGACTCGCAGCACTTAAGGAAGAGGGCAAGAAAGCATTTATTACATATACAACAGCAGGACTTCCGGATTATGATACAACTAAGAAGCTTATGTTTGCACAGGAGAAGGCAGGAATCGATATTATGGAAATAGGTGTTCCATTTTCAGATCCTATTGCAGATGGTCCTGTAATTCAGGATGCTTCATACAAGGCTATCCAGAATGGAGCTTCACTTGAAGGCACATTTACAATGATGGGTGAAGTAAGAAAAGCTGGTCTTAACAGCCCTGTTGTATTCATGCTTTACTACAATACTGTATATCATTATGGAGTTGAGAACTTCGTGAACAAATGTATTGAAAATGGTGTAGACGGACTTATCATACCTGATCTTCCATTTGAGGAGCAGGGCGAGATTAAGGGGATTCTTGCAAAGAATGAGAATTCTCCAATTCTTATCCAGCTTGTATCTCCGGTATCTAAAGGCAGAATTCCAATGCTTTTAGAGAATGCAAGAGGTTTCGTGTACTGCGTTTCACAGATGGGTGTTACAGGCAAGGGCGCTAACTTCCATTCACAGATAAGAGAGTATCTTACAGAAGTTAAGAAAGAATCTAAGATTCCAGTTATGATGGGATTCGGAATAAGAACAGCAGCAGATGTTGCCCCACTTGAAGATATTATTGATGGTGCAATAGTCGGTTCACATTTTATCAAGCTTCTTGAAGCTAATAATTATTCAGAGGAAGCTGCCACAGATTATGTTGCAACATTTAAGAAGGAGCTTAATGTCTGATGGTACCTATATTAGCTAAGCAGGCGCTTGCGCGCAAATGTGAATTTCCTAATGCGAAGATGACTGGTAATTATGAATGTGCCTATGCTCTTGGAGTTGTGTCAGGGGCGTTGGCAATTCCTAAAGAGGAGAATGCTGCTAATCTTGTGGAATTGAAAAACAAAATAGAACCACAGTATAAAAAACTATCTTCTGAAAATGAACAGATAAAAAAATTGATTCTTTTGTTGTGTGATTATGAACCTTCCGATATCTTTGATGAGCAGATGATAGAATTATATAATGATGGTTATGCAGACAAAAGCATTAATCTGATGGTCTGATAATAAAGGAATATTAAATAAAATCTAAATGCAGATGTTGACTTATATTTACTATTAGAGTATATTTACAAAAGTAACTGAAATTTAACGAAAGTAAGGTGTAATTTGTAATGACTGAGACAATCAACGTTGCTAACATTGATAAAGTACATAAGAATCCAATTGCTGAGCTTGTTCAGACGGCATGTCAGTTCGAAAGCCATATTGATATTTCATCAGAAGGCAAGAATATTAATGCTAAAAGCTTAATGGGAATTATGGCATTTGGATTAAGGGACGGAATGTCTGTTACTATTTCAGCTGAAGGCAATGACGCAGATAAAGCTGTAGAAACAATCAGGAAGTTTCTTATTGGGGAATAGTATTTTTATTAAGGAGGATGGAAACATGGCAAACATTGAGAAGAAGGAAAACATCGTATTTGGTGACGCTGTAAAGACAGCAGAGGTAAAGCCTGCAGAAGCTAAGACAGCTGTCAAGAAAACTACTAAGACAGCAGCTAAGACAGAGGCAGCCAAGAAGGCTGTTGAGACAGCAGCAGTTAAGGCTGAGACTAAGGTTGAAGCTAAAGTTGAAGAAGCTAAAGAGACTGTTAAGGAAGCAGCTAAGGCTACAACAAAGAAAGTGGCAGCTAAGAAGACAGCTGTTAAGACTACAGCTAAGAAGCTGTTGCCAAGAAAGAGGTTAAGACTGAGACGTTTATCCAGTATAACGATGAGCAGACAGATATGGATGCTGTATTAAAGAGAGTTGAAGCTGACCTTAAGGCACAGAAAGTAGCAGCTAAGGATATTAAGTTATACATAAAGCCGCAGGATGGAGCATGCTATTATGTTGCTGATGGAAAGGTTGCAGGAAGAGTAGATTTATTCTAATTAATAACCAGATTGATATTAGAACGTCGTTTGATGAGTAATTCATTGAAACGACGTTTTTTATTTATTATGTCATATGACAGATAGATTTTGTTTCGAATTTCCAGTAAAAATATACTTTGAAAAAATCTTAGAAATGTAATATAATATTAATAATTGATACGGATTTAACGAAGAATTGGAAGGAAGTACGGAGAGCATGTTTGAGATTGGTGATAAGGTAGTATACGGAGTTGTTGGAGTGTGCGAGGTTGAAAATATTGATACACCACCTATTAAGGGAATATCAGGGGATTATTATTTTCTTCAGCCAGTATTTGACAGCAAGGGAATTATATATTCACCCGTTGACAGCAACAAGGTTATGATAAGAAGCATTATGACTGTTAAGGAATGTGACAAGTTAAAGGAAAGAGCCAGAAATTGTAAGAAAGATGGAGAACTTTCAGAAAAGGTTACACCTATGCAGTATGATGAACATATGAAATCTCAGGATGCTTTAAAGCTTATGCATCTGATTCGTGCTTTATATGTAATTAAGAACGAGAGAGCCAAGGATTTAAGAAAGATGAAGTCAGCAGACAGCAGGATGCTGCTTGCAGCAAGGAAGCTTTTGTATGGTGAATTTGCAGCTGCCTATAATCAGGCTTTTGATGAAGTTGCTGAAGAGATGGATGCATATTTATCGGTAGATTAACTGGACTGAATTAAGAATTATATAGGAATATTTGTATGAAAGATTTAACTAAGGGAAGTATAACGAAACTTATATTCTGGTTTGCATTGCCGGTGTTTATAGGTTCGCTGCTTCAGATGACTTATAATCTTGTGGATACTAAGATTATAGGCTATGTTTTAGGAGAAAGTTCACTGGCGGCTGTAGGTTCTACTAATTCAGTGAACACCCTTGTTATAGGCTTTTTGCAGGGACTGACTAATGGATTTGCTGTTATTGCTGCACAGTTTTTTGGGGCAGGTGATACTGCTAATTTTAAGAGAACAGTAGCAGGTTCGTTCAAATACGGAATTATGATATCAGCAGGTCTGACAGTGGTTGTGCTGATATTTTTACGACCTCTTCTAAAAGTCCTGAATACTCCAGAGGATTTACTAAAAGAAGCTTATGACTATATATTTATAATATTTGCAGGCATGACGGTACTTATGCTATACAATGTCTGTGCGGCTCTGTTAAGGTCGATAGGAGATTCATTCACTCCGCTTATATTTTTAGGAATATCAGTAGTGCTCAACATTGGCGGAGATCTGTTTTTTCTTAAGGTTATTCCAATGGGGGTAAGAGGTGCTGCAGTGGCAACAGTGCTTTCGCAGCTCATAGCACTTATCGCGTGTCTTATATATTCACTTAAAAGATACGATATACTGTGGATTGGAAAGAAAGATTTTAAGATTGATGTCAGTCTGTGTGGAAAACTTATGTCTACAGGATGTTCTATGGGATTTATGAGCAGTCTTGTATCAATAGGTTCTGTTACATTGCAGAGTGCAATCAATTCATTTGGACAGGATATAATACTTGCCCATACAACGGCAAGAAGAATTTCAGAGCTTTTTATGATGATGTTCGGTGTGCTTGGAACTACTATGGCAACCTTTTGCGGACAGAATCTTGGAGCAGGAAAGTATGAAAGAATAAGAAAGGGCATATTAACATCTATTCTTATGGGATGGGTATGGTGTGTGTTATGTGTAATCACATCTTATACGGTAGTTCCTGCATTTGTTAAAATGCTTATAAGTTCGGATAATAGAAAAGTAATAGATACAGCAACACTATATTTAAGAGTGGATTCGCTGCTTTATTTTGTGACAGCGATGATAACTATCATAAGAAACTCACTGCAGGGAATAGGCGACAGGCTTACTCCTATCATATCAAGTGGGATTGAGCTTGCAGGAAAGGTTGTTATAACATTTACACTTGTTCCGTTTATGGGATACTGGGGTGTTATTGTTTCAGAGCCTATAGTATGGGTTCTGATGGTTATTCCGCTTATTGTGCAGTTAATAAAGAATCCGGCATTTGCCAGAGGAAAGAATAACGGAGGATGATTTATGGCAGAGAATACTAAGAATGTTGAATTTAAGAATCCACATCCTGAGCTTCCTGTAAGAGAACCGATTCTTAAGCTTGGAAAGATGATTACTGACAGGGCAGCAATAAAGCTTGGATTGGAGAAGCTCACAGCAGATGACCCTGAGTACTGGGGACTTGCAGCAATCTGTACTGATGAGATGGCTGAGGTTGCATTAAAGATGGGAGTGCGTAAGCCAAAGACACTTCCTGAACTTGTTAAGATTACAGGTATGGATGAGAAGTATCTTGAGGAGCTTCTTAATAAGATGGCTTTTAACGGTGTAATCGAGTATAACTGGGAGAATCCAAAGCACGAGAAACAGTATGTGCTTCCTATGTTTGTTCCTGGAAGTGCGGAATTTGCCAATATGAATGATACTGTCTTAGAGGAACATCCTGAGATGGGAAGATTCTTTGAGCGTATGAGCCGTATTCCTCTTGAGGGACTTACACATATGGTTCCACCAGGAGGTGCCGGAATCGGTATGCATGTCATTCCTGTACAGAAGGAAGTTGATATGTGTAATGAAGCCATCTCGCTTGAGAAGATTTCATACTGGCTTGATAAATATGAGGGCAAATATGCAGCAAGCCCATGTTCATGCCGTAAATCAAGAAAGACATTTGACGAGGGATGTGCAGATGATCCTGCTGACTGGTGTGTTGCTGTAGGTGATATGGCTGATTATGTCGTTGAGACTGGCAAAGGCGGAAGATACATCACTAAGGAAGAAGCACTTGAGATTTTCAAGAAGGCAGAGGATAACGGATTTGTTCACCAGATAACTAATATTGATGGTGAAGATAAGATATTTGCTATATGTAACTGTAATGTTAATGTCTGTTATGCGCTCAGGACTTCACAGCTTTTCAATACTCCTAATATGTCACGTTCAGCATATGTTGCACATGTCAACAAGCAGAACTGTGTTGCATGTGGACGCTGTGTTGAATATTGTCCTGCAGGTGCATTGTCTCTTGGACAGAAGCTTTGCAGAAAGGACGGCTCAGAGGTTACATATCCTAAGATGCCGCTTCCTTCAGAACAGAAGTGGGGCAGACACATGTGGTCAGAGGACTACAGGGACAAGAACAGAATCAATACACATGAGTCAGGAACTGCTCCATGTAAGACAGCCTGTCCAGCCCACATTGCTGTACAGGGCTATTTAAAGATGGCTGCACAGGGAAGATATCAGGATGCACTCGCTCTTATCAAGAAGAACAATCCACTTCCTGCAATATGTGGTTATGTCTGTAACAGGCGTTGTGAAGACGCATGTACAAGGGGAACTATTGATGAGTCAATTGCTATTGATGAAGTTAAAAAATATATAGCAATGTTAGATATCAATGCAGAGACAAGATATGTTCCAGAAAAGGTTGTTCCTGCAACTAAGGGATATTTTGACGAGAAGGTTGCGATTATAGGAGCAGGTCCGGCTGGTATTTCATGTGCATATTACCTTGCAGAGAAAGGCTATACTAATGTGACTGTATTCGAGAAGAATAAAGAACCGGGCGGTATGGTTGTATATGGTATTCCTTCATTTGTTATGGAGAAGAATATCGTACAGGCAGAGATAGATGTATTACGGGCTATGGGAGTTGAGATCAAATGTGGTGTTGAAGTAGGTAAGGATATCACAATCGCACAGCTTCGCGAACAGGGATATAAAGCATTTTATGTTGCAGTTGGATGTCAGGGCGGTAGAAAGACTGGCGTTGCCGGAGAAGATGCTAAGGGAGTTATGACTGGCGTTGAGCTTCTCCATATAACAACTGATGATGAAAGCTATAAGCTTACAGGTGACACAGTAGTCATTGGCGGTGGTAATGTTGCCATTGATGTATCCAGAACAGCAATACGTTGTGGTTCACCTAAGGTTTCACAGGTATCTCTTGAGACAAGAGACATTATGCCAGCACTTCCAGAAGAGATTGAGACTGCTGAATCAGAAGGTATCAATATTATTGGTGGCTGGGGACCTAAAGAAATCCTTACAGAAGATGGCAAGGTTACAGGCATCGTATTTAAGAAATGTACTTCTGTTAAGGATGCAGATGGAAGATTCAATCCACAGTACGATGAGAATGAGACTATGACAATAGAATGCAGCAATGTGATAATGTCTGTCGGACAGGCAATTGAATGGGGCAGCCTTCTTGAGGGTACTAAGGTTGAATTCTGGCATGGTAATTATCCTGTTGCTGACAAGGTTACATATCAGACAGCAGAGCCGGATATCTTTGTCGGTGGTGATGTATATACAGGTCCTAAATTCGCTATTGATGCTATTGCAGCGGGTAAGCAGGGGGCTATATCTATTCACCGATATGTACAGCCACACAGCTCACTTACAATAGGCAGGGATCCTAACTATTATGTTGAACTTGATAAGGATGATTACAGCGTTGAGAAGTATGACAATACAGGCCGCCAGCGACCAGCTAAGAAGTCAGGAGTTGATAAGCTGTCATTTAGAAGCAATGCAGGTGTATTCACAGAAGAACAGGTTAAGAAAGAAACTGCAAGATGCTTGGGCTGTGGTGCAACAATCGTTGATGAGAACCAGTGCGTAGGCTGTGGTATCTGTACAACAAAGTGTGAGTTTGATGCTATTCATCTTCAGAGAGACCTGCCAGAGTGTTCTACAATGAGAAGAAGTGAGGATAAGCTTAAGTATATTCTTCCATATGGTGCAAAGCAGGCAATCAAGATTAAATTCAAAAAGAAAAAGGACTAAAATGTATGCATGAATTAGGCGTAGTATTTCACATAATAGATGACCTCAAAGCAGTAGCCTTAGATAATGATGTTTCAAGCATATCTAAAGTTACAATTGAGCTTGGCGAAGTATCAGGAGTTGTAGAAGAATATCTTACAGACTGCTGGAAGTGGGCTTGCAAGAAAGAAGAACTTGTAAAGGACTGTGAGATGGAAGTCGAGATAATTCCGGGTATAACTTACTGTGAGGACTGCGGGGAAACTTATGAGACTGTGAAATACGCCAAAGTCTGTCCGAATTGTGGCAGTAAGCACACATATCTTATTCAGGGTAATGAATTTAATATTAAGCAGATTGAAGTTCCTGAATAAAATGCTTGCAATTTTTCTTGTCAGATATTAAGATAGAAAAGAATTTTATATTTAAAGGCATTGAAAAAGAGGAGTACATGTCCTTATCCGACAGAGAGAACCGTTCACTGGCTGGAAGATGGTTCAGGTAATAATGATATGGAAGGTAGCTTTGGAGCCGCATGGCTGAACTGTTGATTTAAGTAGGCTGTGACGTATTCCGCGTTAAGGAGTAATGAGGATTATCACAAGATAATTAAACAAAGGTGGTACCGCGTTAATAAGTTTATTTACGCCCTTTGCAGAGTATATGCCCTGCAAAGGGCTTTTTTGCGCGAGCAGCGATGAGAGAAGTCATGGAAAGTTCGCAGTCGTGCTTGCACGAACTGAGAACTTTGTATGGGTTCTCGAGGAGCACATAATTGGGAAAGAACCCGGAATGCAATATTAAAAAGGAGATTAATAATGAGCAAGGAATTGGAAAAGAATTATAATCCGTCTGAAATCGAAGACAGATTATATCACAAGTGGCTTGAAAAGAAGTATTTTCATGCAGAAGTAAACAGAGATAAGAAACCATTTACTATTGTAATGCCACCACCTAATATTACAGGTAAGCTGCATATGGGTCATGCACTTGATAACACCATGCAGGATATTATCATCAGATTCAAGAGAATGCAGGGCTATGAAGCTCTCTGGATTCCTGGAACTGACCATGCTTCAATCTCAACTGAGGTTAAGGTTACTAATGCTCTTAAGGAAGAAGGAATTGACAAGCATGAGCTTGGAAGAGAGGGCTTCTTAAAGAGAACATGGGAATGGAAGAAGGAATATGGTGGAACTATCACAAGCCAGTTAAAGAAGATTGGTTCTTCATGTGATTGGGACAGAGAGAGATTCACTATGGATGAAGGCTGTTCTAAGGCTGTTCAGGAAGTATTTATAAAGCTCTATGAGAAAGGACTTATATACAAGGGCTCAAGAATTGTTAACTGGTGTCCGGTCTGCAACACTTCTATATCAGATGCAGAAGTTGAGCATGAGGAGCAGGCAGGACATTTCTGGCATATTAACTACCCTGTAGCTGGTGAGCCGGGAAGATTTGTTGAGATTGCAACAACAAGACCAGAAACATTACTTGGAGATTCAGCTTTAGCTGTTAATCCGGATGATGAAAGATACACAGACCTTGTTGGAAAGGAAGTTGAACTTCCACTTACAGACAGAACAATACCTATTATTGCAGACCCTTATGTTGATAAGGAATTCGGTACAGGTGTAGTTAAGATTACACCTGCACATGACCCTAACGATTTCGAGGTTGGTAAGAGACATAACTTACCAGAGATTAACATTTTAAATGATGATGCTACAATCAATAATCTTGGTGGAAAGTACACCGGTATGGACAGATATGAGGCAAGAAAGGCTATGGTTGCAGACCTTGATGCACTTGGACTTTTAGTGAGAGTTGAAGACCATACACATAACGTTGGTACTCATGACAGGTGTAAGACAACTGTTGAACCAATGATTAAGCAGCAGTGGTTCGTTAAGATGGACGAGCTTATCAAGCCTGCTGTTGAAGGCGTTAAGAATGGTGATATTGAGCTTATTCCAGCTTCTATGGATAAGACATATTATAACTGGACAGACAATATCAGAGACTGGTGTATTTCAAGACAGCTCTGGTGGGGACACAGAATTCCTGCATACTACTGCAAGGATTGTGGTGAGATGACGGTTTCAAGAGAGACTGTATGTACATGCCCTAAGTGTGGAAGTGCTAATGTTGAACAGGATCCGGATACACTTGATACATGGTTCTCATCAGCATTATGGCCATTCTCAACACTTGGCTGGCCAGATAAGACACCTGAACTTGACTACTTCTATCCTACAGATGTGCTTGTAACAGGATATGATATTATATTCTTCTGGGTAATCAGAATGATATTCTCAGGATATGAGCATATGGCAAGAAGCCATTTGGCAAGGTATTATTCCACGGCCTTGTAAGAGATGACCAGGGAAGAAAGATGAGTAAGTCATTAGGAAATGGTATTGATCCGCTTGAGGTTATTGATAAATATGGTGCAGATGCATTAAGATACACTCTTATCACAGGAAATGCACCTGGTAATGATATGCGTTTCTACTGGTCAAGAGTTGAGGCTAGCCGTAACTTTGCTAATAAGGTATGGAATGCTTCAAGATTCATTATGATGAATGACCCTGACAATAAGATAAAGGCTACAGATGCAAGACCTGCTAACTTAACAGATGCTGATAAGTGGATTCTTTCTAAGATGAATGGACTTATCAAAGAAGTTACAGATAATATGGAGAAGTACGAACTTGGTATTGCTGTTGCCAAGCTTAACGACTTTATCTGGGAAGAATTCTGTGACTGGTATATTGAGATGGTTAAGTCAAGACTTTACAATGATGCAGACGAGACAAAGACAGCAGCTATCTGGACATTAAAAACTGTTCTTATAGATGCACTTAAGCTGCTTCATCCATATATGCCATTCATTACAGAAGAAATATTCTGCAATATTCAGGACGAGGAAGAGTCAATCATGATTTCTTCATGGCCTGTATATGATGAAGCTAACAACTTCGCAGCAGAGGAGAAGGCTATTGAGACAATTAAGGAAGCTGTACGTAACATAAGAAATCTTCGTGCAGACATGAATGTCGCTCCTAGCCGTAAGGCACTTGTATATGTTGTTTCAGCAAGTGAAGATGTTAAGAACATATTTAACAATTCACTTGGCTTCTTTGGAACACTTGCATATGCAAGCGAGGTTAAGGTTCAGGCTGACAAGGCTGGAATTCCAGATGATGCTGTTTCAACAGTTATACCGGATGCTGTTATCTATATTCCTTTCGCAGAGCTCGTTGATATCGACAAGGAAATAGAGAGACTTAAGAAAGAGGAAGGCAGATTACAGGGCGAAATCAAGAGATGTAACGGAATGCTTAACAATGAGAGGTTTACATCAAAAGCTCCTCAGGCAAAGATTGACGAAGAGAAGGCAAAGCTGGTAAAATATACACAGATGCTTGAGCAGGTAACTGAGCGTCTTGCAACACTTTCTAAGTAGTTTTCACGGATAAGGAGAATAATTATGGCAGAAGTAATGAAAGCAATTCCTTTTACACAGTTTTCTATGGAGATGAGAAGCGGTAAGATTATTGATATTGATGATGGATTTACGGAGCTTCTTGGATACACAGAAGATGATTTTGAGGCGGGAATTGTATTTAAGCAGTTCGTACCAAGCGTTGAGTATGAGGAAGTAATAACAGAGTTAAGAGAAAAGTTCATAGATAAGAGATATGTAAGCTATGTACAGGAGTTTGTTTCTAAAGATGGCAAGCCTCTTAAGGTAGTTGCATTCTATAAGATTGAGAATAAGCTCTTAGCTGGACACAGAGTAATAAAGGTCAGTGCAGCCGTAATTGAATAAGCATATATAAGGAATAATAAGACCTCTGCCGGTTCATAATAGATTTATGAATGGTGGAGGTTTTTTATGTTGGAAGATGAAATAAAGAAAAAGGTGACAGCAATATTATTGGTATTGGTGGTTATTATAAGCATGATAACAACGCTGGCAGGATGCAATGAGCCTAAAGAGCAGGAAAGCGGCGTGACACTTGTGTATCAAACGGATAATGAAAAGTGACTTTTTTGTGACCTTTATTGTAAATATAGACCTTGTCTGATATAATTTTAATGTTTGACAGAAAGAACATATATTGAAAGAGAGGGAAAATTGAAAGACGGATATATAAGAGCAGCAGCCATGACTCCGAAGATTAAAGTGGCCGACTGTGAGTATAATATAGAGAATATTAAGAGACTTATGAGTGAAGCACATAAGAAAGATACTGCGATAGCTGTTTTTCCAGAAATGTGCATAACAGGTTATACATGTAATGATTTATTCTTACATGACAGATTGTTAGATTCAGCATTAGAAGGTCTTGTTATATTAAAGCATTTTTCAGAAACTGTAAAAGGAATGATAAGCTTTGTAGGACTCCCGTATGAGATGAATGGAAAGCTTTATAATGTTGTTGCAGGTATTATGAATGGATGTATTCTTGGCATGGTTCCTAAGATGTATCTTCCTAATTACGGGGAATTCTATGAAAGAAGACAGTTTACACCTGGATTTAACGAATGTGTATATGTGGATGTTGATGGAGAAGAGGTTCCTTTTGGAAGTGAATTATTATTTACATTTGATAATAACAGAAAGGTTAAGATTGGCGTTGAGATATGTGAGGATTTGTGGACACCACAGCCACCAAGTATAAAGCATGCAATGAATGGGGCAACAATTATTGTTAATGCATCTGCAAGCAATGAGACAATCGGCAAGGACACTTACAGAAAACAGCTTGTTTCTGGACAGTCTGCAAGACTTGTATGCGGATATGTGTACTCAAGTGCTGGAGGAGGAGAATCCACTCAGGATATTGTGTTCTCAGCACATAATCTTATATGTGAGAATGGTGCAGTTCTTGCAGAAGCACATAAATTTGCTGATGAGTCTGTATATGCTGATATCGATGTCCAGAGAATATGCTCTGAGCGAAGAAGAATGAGTACATATGCAGTTGATGAGAACAGCACATATACAGAGGTGCAGGCACAGAATCTTATCAATAAAGAACTAGAGCTTATAAGATATTTTGATAAAGCTCCTTTTGTACCTTCTGATAAGAAGGAAAGAGATTCAAGATGTGAGGAAATTCTTAATATCCAGTCATATGGACTCAAGAAGAGACTTGAACATACGAATTGTAAGAATGCAGTAATCGGAATATCGGGCGGGCTTGACTCTACACTGGCACTTCTTGTAACTGTAAGGGCATTCGACCTTTGTGGTTTTGACAGAAGCGGAATACATTGTATTACAATGCCATGCTTTGGTACAACTGACAGAACATATAATAATGCTGTCAAGCTTACTAAGCAGCTTGGCTGTTCGCTTAGAGAAATCAATATCATGAAGGCTGTAAGACAGCATTTTGAAGATATCGGACATGATAAGAATATTCATAATGTGACTTATGAGAATGGACAGGCAAGGGAGAGAACGCAGATACTTATGGATATTGCCAACCAGACTAACGGCATGGTGATTGGAACAGGCGATATGTCAGAACTGGCACTTGGATGGGCAACATACAATGGTGACCATATGTCTATGTATGGGGTTAATGCATCAGTTCCTAAGACACTTGTAAGACATCTGGTACAGTTTTATGCAGATACATGTGGCAATGAAGATTTGTCAGCAGTACTTAATGATGTACTTGATACTCCGGTAAGTCCGGAACTGCTTCCGCCTAAGGAAGATGGTACTATTGCACAGAAGACAGAAGATCTGGTTGGACCATATGAGTTGCACGATTTCTTTATGTATCACATGCTAAGATTCGGTGCAGAGCCTGAGAAGATATTCAGAATAGCAAAGTACGCATTTGCAGGTGAATATGATGATAAAACTATCTATAAGTGGCTAAGAACGTTCACATGGAGATTTTTTGCGCAGCAGTTTAAGCGCTCGTGTCTGCCTGACGGACCTAAGGTTGGTTCGGTTGCAGTATCACCAAGAGGTGATTTGAGAATGCCAAGTGATGCAAGTTCACATGAGTGGATGAAGCAGTTAGACAGAATTAAAGAAATTAATGGATATGAATAGGGAGGACATTATGGCAAACAATAATACAGCATCAGAGAAGGTTGTTACTAAATACGACCGTAAGATGCAGAAAAGAAAAGAAGAAGAAAGAAAAGAAGCTAAGAGAAGATTTATTACCAAATGGGTGTGTATTGCAGTTGTAGCAGGAATAATACTTGGATGCGGTACAGCAGCCGGAATTAAGATTAACAGCATTTATAATAATTATATTGAAGTTAATGATGACAAGATAAGTCAGATTGAGTTTGATTTCTATTATGGAATTGCCAAGACTAACAATCTTAATTCTACTTTATATGGAACTATGACATATGGCGATTATTATTCATCTTATATGGGATATAAAACAAGCCAGTCAGATAAGAGCCAGGAATATTCAACTGATTATACATGGTATGATTTCTTTGCTAATACTGCAGTATCAACTATTAAAGAAACTAAAGCTTTATTAGAAGATGCAGATGCTAACGGATTTACATATGATAATGCTGATGCAGATTATGATGAGTTTATAGGTAAGATTAAGGATGCAGCTAATGAAGCTGATACATCATATTCAGATTACCTTAAGCAGATGTTTGGTAAGAGAGCTACAGAAAAGAGAGTTAAGGAGTTCTTAAAAGATTATCTTAAGAGCACAGCATATCAGAAGCAGTTAACAGAAACTCTTGCAGCAACAGATACTGAAGTAAGTTCATATTATGAGGACAATAAGGATACATACGATAAATTCGAGTACAGAACCTTTACAGTAAAAGCTAACAGTTCTGATACAGATGATATGACAGCTGCTAAGGAAAAAGCTAATGCATTTGCCGCAGGTGTAAGCACAGAATTAGATTTCATCAGCCAGTGCAGAGTATATGCAGAAGCTGGAGATGATACATATGCGGATGATGGAGCTTCTTTAGTTTCAGAGACTAAGAAGAGCAATATTGAGGAAGCTTGTGCAGACTGGATTGCTTCTTCGGAAAGAAAAGAGGGCGACCTTACAGTTATTGAAGATGATGACAATTCATGCTTCTATATTGTATATTACATAAGCAGATCATATGATGGTTCAGATGATGATACAATTAAGTCAACACTCATTAATCAGAAATATTCAGAGTATATCAAGAAGTATACAGATGAATATACAGTAGATGTTGAGAAAAGATTTACTTATAGATAATTTTGGAGGATATATCCATGTTGAATCTTAGTAATTATCAGTGTATTATATTCGATCTGGACGGAACGATACTTGATTCTACGCAGGTATGGGCTAAGGTTGACATGGATTTCCTTGGAAAAAGAGGAATTCCTGTTACCAAAGAATACATGCAGGAAATCAAAACACATACATTCGAATCCGGTTCAATATACACGAAACAGAAATATAACCTTCCGGAATCAACAGATGAGATAATGAAGGAATGGTATGAAGCGGCACTTGAAGCGTATACAGATAAAGTTATATTAAAACCGTATGTGAAAGAATTTATTGAGAAAATGCATAATAATGGTCTTAAGATTGTTTCGGCAACATCATCAGACAGGGCACTTTTTGAGCCATGCTTAAGACGTAACGGAATATATGGTTTCTTTGATGCATTTACACAGACTAATGAGGTCATGAGAGGAAAGAAATTTCCTGATGTCTATATTAAGGCGGCTGGAAAAGCTGGATATGATATAAAGGACTGTATTGTATTTGAAGATGTTCTTTCAGCAGCAATGGGAGCTAAAAGCGGTGGATTTACAGTTGTTGCAGTGTATGATGAGGCCTCTTCAGATGACTGGGATTTAATATGTGATGTGGCAGATTATAATATTAAGAATTATAGTGAACTAATGAGATAATGGAGCAGATATGACTAAGAAGTATATATTGTTTGATTTGGATGGAACACTTACAGATTCAAGCGAAGGAATTACTAAATGTGTGCAGCATGCATTGAACAGGCTTGGAATTAAGGAGAATGACCAGGCTATGTTGAGAAGATTTATAGGGCCACCACTTGATGAAAGCTTTGAAAAGTTTTATGGCTTTGATAAAGAAACTGCACTTAAGGCGGTTGACTATTACCGTGAGAGATATTCTGACACAGGTATCTATGAGAATGTGTTATTTGACGGAATAGACAAGCTGCTTGCGGACTTAAAGAATGACGGATATATTGTTGCTCTTGCAACATGTAAACCGGAGATATATGTTCCAAGAATACTGAAGCATTTTAATATAGATGGATATTTTGATGTTGCAGTAGGAAGTGAATTAGAAGGCGGAGAACGCCGTCATAAGAATCAGGTTATTAATGAAGTATTCGTAAGACTTTCTGAAGCAGGGTTAACAGGAGACGATGATATTACTATGGCTAAATCCAAGGCTATAATGATAGGTGACAGAAAGGATGATATACTGGGTGCGAAAGCTTCTGGAATTGATTCTATGGGAGTAAGATACGGTTTTGCAGAAGAACAGGAGCTTGAGATAGCAGGAGCAGATTATATTGTTGAAACGGTAGAGGATATAAGGGGAAAATTAAAGACATTATAATTGTTCCAAAGATTAATCAATAATATACGGGAGGAAAACATAATGAAAAAATTTATTCAGGAATTCAAAGAATTTGCATTGAAAGGAAATGTTATGAACCTGGCAGTCGGTGTTATTATTGGTGCTGCATTCCAGAGTATCGTAACAGCACTTACAAGCAGTTTTATTAATCCACTTATTGCCGTAGTTACAGGTGGTACTAATGGAGAAGGCGTTACTGTTGGTGGTACATTTACAATAAGAGGAGTTGTGTTTGATTATGGTTCATTCATAACAGCAGTTATTAACTTCCTTATTATGGCATTTGTTCTGTTTCTTTTAGTTAAAGCAATGAACAAGATGATGAGCTTAGGTAAGAAAAAAGAAGAACCGGCTCCAACTACAAAGGATTGTCCGTACTGCTTTAGCAAGATATCTGTTAAGGCAACAAGATGTCCTTTCTGTACAACTGAATTAGTAGATAAGAAATAAAATAAAGCCATATATGCAGGTCTCCCAACTGCATATATGGCTTTATTCATGTTTTTCATAAATGGATGTATCCCAAAACCTGTGTTCACGTCCAATTCACAGGTGTGTAAATAAAGTACAATGCTATAGTACTATTTTGCTATTGAATGTGCTTCCCCCTTTTAGTGGGGATTTTATTAGAAAAGATATATGTCTAATAAAAAAGTTGTCGTAAAATTGAGAGGAATATGTTAATATTATTAAGTATTTTTTATATTTATAAAATTATGGAGGTTGAAATGGACAAATTGTTCAAACTTAAGGAAAACAACACCAGTGTAAGAACTGAGGTTGTAGCTGGAATTACAACATTTATGACAATGGCTTATATTCTGGCTGTTAATCCATCTATCCTGTCAGCATCAGGAATGGATTCTAATGCAATTCTTATGGCGACTGCAATAGCATCTGCTATAGGTTGTTTTGCAATGGCTTTCCTTGCTAATTATCCTTTTGCGCTTGCTCCAGGACTTGGACTTAACGCATATTTTGCGTATACAGTATGCGGAAGCATGGGATATAGCTGGAAAGTAGCACTTTTTGCTGTATTTGTTGAAGGACTTGTATTTATTGTGCTTTCACTTACTAATGTTCGTGAAGCTATATTTAACGCAATTCCTACAACATTAAAGAAGGGTGTATCAGTAGGTATCGGTCTTTTTGTGGCATTTATCGGACTTCAGGGTGCTAACCTAGTTGTTGCAAGTGAGTCAACAAAGGTTACTGTTGTTAATTTCAGAACTAATTTTAACACAGTAGGAATAGGTGCTTTACTTGCAGTTATAGGTACATTTATCATTGCTATTCTTTATGTAAAGCATGTTAAGGGTTCTATCCTTATCGGTATCGTTGCAACATGGGTGCTTGGTATTATCTGCCAGCTTACAGGACTTTATAAGGTTGATGCGGCAGCAGGATTCTATTCACTTATTCCTTCATGGAGAAGCTTTGATATCACAGCTATCAGCCAGACATTTGGACAGTGCTTTAACCTTAAGGGCCTTAATATTAATATATTAGATTTTATTGTTATTATGTGCTCATTCCTTTTTGTTGACATGTTTGATACACTTGGAACACTTATCGGTGTTGCCAATAAGGCTAAAATGCTTGATGAGAACGGAAGACTTCCTAGAATTAAGCAGGCTCTTTTAGCTGATGCTATCGCAACAAGTGCAGGTGCCATCCTTGGTACTTCTACAACAACAACATTTGTTGAGAGTTCATCAGGTGTTGCAGAAGGCGGAAGAACAGGACTTTCTTCAGTTGTAACAGGCTTCTTATTCCTTATTGCAATTATATTTGCACCTGTATTTACTACAATTCCTGGATTTGCAACAGCTCCGGCACTTATTTTTGTAGGATTCCTTATGGTTAGTGCGGTTGTTGAAATTGATTTTAATGATTTAACAGAGAGTATACCGGCTTACCTCTGCCTTATCTGTATGCCACTTATGTACAGCATTTCAGAAGGTATTGCAGTTGGTGTTATTTCGTATGTTATTGTTAATGTTGTTGCTGGAAAGGCTAAGAAGATTACTCCACTTATGTACGTGCTTGCATTGCTGTTCATATTGAAGTATATTTTCCTTTAATTTTTAGTGCAAATTAAACATAATAATGATACAATTTTGGAGTCACTGCTTTAGCAGTGGCTCCTTTTTAAGTTAAACGATAAGAACAGGGGATTGATTATGAAATATTCTAATACAGCAGGATTGCTCGAAGAAAGATTAAAGAGTTCAAGAATTAATGCTGATGGTGCATTTGGTACATATTATGCGAAGATATATGATGAAGGAAGCCTTCCGGAGATGGCCAATGTATCTGCACCAGCCAGAGTTTTTGCTATTCACAGGGCATACATTGAGGCCGGTGCACAGATTATAAGAACGAATACATTTGCAAGTAATACAGTAAGTCTTGGACAGGATATAGATGATGTACGAAACAATATAAGATGCGCCGTGAAGATAGCACGGGAAGCATGCGAGGGGATGGGGGTTCTTGTTGCAGCAGATATAGGTCCGATACCTGGTGAGAATATGTTTGATAAAGAATATATAGAGAATGAGTATGTTGATATCGTTAACACATTCAAAGAACTTGGTGTTGATATATTTGTGTTCGAGACATTCCCTGAGCTTAGTTTTATTAATAAAGCTATTGAAGCAGTGGGGGATAAATGCTTTGTCATTACACAGTTTGCGATTAATCAGTTTGGGTACAGCAGTTCCGGATACAGTGCAAGAAAACTGATAGACGAGGCTGCAAAGAATCAGTATATAGATGCCTGCGGATTTAACTGTGGTGTAGGACCAGGACATATGAAGAAGCTTGTCCAGAATCTGATAAACAGAAATGATAAGTATTTTGCAGTACTTCCTAATGCAGGTTATCCTCAGGTTGTAAGCGGAAGAATGGTTTTTGCGGATAATAATGCAGGTTACTTTGCACAGATTATGAAAGATATGGCAGAAGAAGGAGCTGATATTATTGGCGGCTGCTGTGGAACAACTCCTGAATATATAAGACAGATGACTGCTTTAACGGCAGAAGTTTCTCATTCCCGTGATATTAAGCATGACAATGAAGAGCAGAGGGATAGAACTTTTATAGATTGTGCGTTTTATAAGGGAAAAGAAGGAAGAAAGCTTATTGCTGTAGAACTTGCACCACCTCTTGGTGTGGATGATGAGAAGATTATGGATGCAGCATTTTTGATGAAGAAAAGTGGGGTTGATGTTCTGACATTCCCTGATTCACCATCAGGAAGAACAAGAGCAGATTCGATACTTATGGCGGAAAAGGTTTCAAGAGAGACAGGAATGTGTGTTATGCCGCATATATGCTGCCGCGACAAGAATGCTATTGCCATGCGTTCGCAGCTTCTTGGAGCTCATATCAACAATATTAATAATTTTCTTGTTATCACAGGAGATCCTATTCCTTCAATGGTAAGATCCAGTGTTAAGAGTGTGTTTAATTTTGATTCTGTCGGACTTATGAATATAATAAGTGATATGAATCAGGACCAGTTTGCAGATAAACCAGTTATATATGGTGGTGCAATCAATCAGGGAAGAGTTAATTTCAAAGTGGAACTCGCCCGCGTGAAGAAGAAAATGGAGGCAGGTGCTACATTTTTCATGACGCAGCCTGTGTTTTCTGATGAAGATATAAGCAGGCTCCGTCAGATTAAAGAAGAGACAGGTGCAAGGATTCTCTGTGGAATAATGCCATTTGTAAGTCTTCGTAATGCGACATTTATGAAAAATGAGATGACAGGTATTAATGTTACTGATGAGATACTTGCAAGATATAGTGCAGATATGACTAAAGAGGAAGGCGAAGAGACAGGAATACAGATTGCAAGGGAGATAATCACTAAGACATCAGATTTTGTTGATGGATATTATTTTTCATTTCCATTTAACAGAGTGCATATGTTAGAAAAGATTCTTAATGCTTGACGGATTAGAAATGTTTTTGATATAATATCCAAAAGTTTCGATACGGAATAATTGAATAATATGTGATGTGTGAGGTGTGGTATGGACGAGACTCAGGTTAAACATTTTATTATGATGGAACGAAGAAAAGGCACAAGTATTGATGAATTAATATTCATACTTCATGATAATGGCGTTCCAGACTATGAAATCTCTAATTTTCTGGAGATTTCCATAAACATGTGGAAGAAGTTCTGAGTGATTATTAATTAATAAGCCTTGAATTGGAAGTAAACTTGAATACTTTCACTTCAAGGCTTATAATCATTATTAAATGCTAAGAAAGGTAAGGATTGTTATGGAGATAATTGAATTACCAATAACTATAGAGGAATCAGAGAATTACAGAAAGATTACGAACAGGCTGAAAATACTGGGAGCAATTGGATGGGTGAAAGCATATATATGGGCTGTTGTATATGTGGTTATATTCTGTGCAATAGGATTCATGCTTGCTGGAAAGTATGCGCTTGGAATTATGGAGTATGTTCCCGTGTGGGTATGGCCGGTATTATTCATTGCTGTGTGGATTGTATCTGCTATAAGAAGATCAGGTAATAAGCAGCTTAAGGTGTTGTTACAGAAATATCTATTTACTGATTTTGCAGATAAAATATTTGCAGGGGAGATACGTCCGAGCAGGGTTAAGATATTAAAGGATAAGATGATCGTTTATTGTAAAGTATATAATGATTAGAACATAGAGGTTTGTAGCAATATGAAGATAGGAATATTTGACTCAGGTATAGGCGGTCTGTCAGTGCTGCATCAGGCAATGATTACACTGCCAGAGGCTGATTACATATTTTATGCTGATGTGGATAATGTTCCATATGGGGAGAAAACAAGAGAAGAAGTAAGAAATCTGGTTGATCATGCAGTCGGCTTTCTTGTTGGTAAAGGATGCCAGGCAATTGTACTTGCTTGTAATACTGCGACAAGTGCAGCAATATCATATCTTAGAGAGAAGTATAAGCTGCCAATTATAGGTATTGAACCTGCCGTTAAACCGGCAGTTGAGCATATACATGAATCAGGCAGAAGAGTTATGGTTGTATCAACACCAGTAACAGCTAAGGGAGAGAAGTTAAAGCGCCTTATAGAGAAGTATGATGCCATGCATGTTGTAGATGTAGTGGCACTGCCAAGACTTGTAAGGTTCGCACAGGATGATGATTTTGATTCATCAGATGTAATTGAATATTTAAAATGTCAATTTGCACCATACAATCTTGAGAATTATTCTGAACTTGTTCTTGGCTGTACACATTTTAACTATTTTAAGGATTCATTTGCAAAGCTGTTTCCTGATGATTTGGAGATGGTTGATGGCAATACAGGGGTATCCAATAATCTTAAGAATACTGTTATTAAGAATGGTATATTTACGGAAGCTGATAGTAACAAGAAGGGCAGCGTGGAATATTATTATTCTGACAGAAAGATGGAGAGTCAGGCAGAGATGGAGCATATAAGAAGGCTTCATGACCGCCTTGAAAGAATGAGACAGATATAGAATTGCAAGAGGAAAGTTATTATGGGAAAATCAGATGATAAGACTAATGTATGCAGAGTTCTAGACCAGAAGAAGGTGCCTTATAAGACACATGTGTGTCCTGATGCAGAAGGGTTAAGCGGTGACGAGATAGCAGCCGTTCTTAATGAGAATCCGGCACAGGCTTTCAAGACACTTGTCACAGTTGGTAAGACAGGCAGGAATTATGTGTTTGTTGTGCCTGTTAATAAGGAACTGGATTTAAAGAAAGCAGCGAAGGCTGTTGGAGAGAAATCAATAGAGATGATTAAAGCAAAAGAACTGCTGCCTCTTACAGGATATGTGCATGGTGGCTGTTCACCTATAGGAATGAAGAAGTTTTTTTCTACAACATTCCACGAAACTGCTAGAGATTTCGAGACTATAATGTTTAGTGCAGGTAAAATCGGACATCAGGTAGAAGTAAAGCTGTCCGATGTAGATAAAGTTATAAGATATCAGGTTGCTGATATTGTTACAGACTAAGGAGAAGATAAGAATTATGAAACTCAGAGTTCCATTCTATTATGACCAGTTTCACTGTATAACATCAGAATGTAAGGATAACTGTTGTGTTGGCGGCTGGGAAATAGATATTGATGACGATACTTATGATTATTATATGAGCCTTGAAGGAGAACTTGGCGACAGAATAAGAGCTGATATTACCAAGAGTGAAGATGGTTCTAACTGTTTTAAGCTTATAGATGGACATTGCGGACTTTTAGATGATTGTGGTTTATGTACAATACATAAAGAGCTTGGCGCAGAACATTTGTCTGTTGTGTGTGACCAGTTTCCAAGATATTCTGAATATTATGGAGAAATCAAAGAAAGCGGTGTTGGACTTGCATGTGAGGAAGCGGAAAAAATTATATTTTCTGAAAACAAAACATTTACAACCGTGTTAAAGCCATGTGATGAGCAGTATCTGGAAGATGATGAGTTTGATAGTTCTTATGCAGTTAAGATATTTAAAGCAAGAGATGAGATATTCAGGATACTTGATATGACAGAGATGTCAGTTAATGAAAAACTGGTTGTTATATTAAAATATTGTGCAGCAATGCAGGAATATATTAATGATGATGACTTTGACGGACTTAAGAAGTATGTTAATACATTTGGAAGGAGTGATATTGAACATATTCTTATGGAGATGAATGAAGAGTCGGACAGTGAAAATTTCGAGGATGTTGATATACAGGACAGCATAAGAAGCATTATGTATTCATATGAGGATATGGAAGTTCTTAATACAAGATGGGAAGATATGCTTTCGGATATTGTTGAGATATTCCATGACAATATGGACAACGAAACATATCAGGAAACAGAAGATGAATTCATGACAGCAATGCTTGAAAGAGAATATGAGTATAGGAATTTCATAACATATCTTGTGTTCAGATATTTTGCCAAGTCGGTGTATGATTATGATGTTGTGGGTAAGGCTAAGATGTTTATAACCAATTATATTATACTTCGTCAGATGGATATGCTTGTGTGGTATAAAAAGAATAAGAGGTTCACATTTGATGACAGAATAGATACAGTTCATATATTCTCAAGACAGGTAGAGTATTCAGAGGATAATATGGAAGCCCTTTATGAGTCATTTCTGTTTGATGAGGTGTTTGAGACTGATAACCTTTGTAAGTTGATATGGATTGACAGCACGGCGTTATAGTAATACACTAAAGCTATCGTTTAGATATGTTTATAGGAGGCTAAAAAGATGATTAAAGAAGCTATTGCAAGGCTTGTTAAGAAAGAAGATTTGACAGCAGAGCAGATGAACGATGTAATGGAAGAGATTATGACAGGAGAAGCTACTGATGCACAGAAAGCAGCGTTTCTTACAGCACTGGCAGCAAAAGGAGAGACTATTGATGAGATTACAGCAGCAGCCAGGGTTTTAAGGTCACACTGTGAGAAATTCCTTAACGATATGGATGTGCTCGAAATAGTTGGAACAGGTGGCGATGGCTCTAACTCAATTAATATATCAACTTTAGCTTCTATCGTAGTATCAGCAGCAGGAATCCCAGTTGCCAAGCACGGTAACAGAGCAGCTTCAAGTAAATGTGGTACAGCAGACTGCTTAGAAGCACTTGGTGTTAAGATAGATGCAGCACCAGCAAGAATGGCACAGATTCTTAAGGATATTAATATATGTTTCCTTTTTGCACAGAAATATCATCCAGCTATGAGATTCGTAGGAAGTGTAAGAAAGGAAATTGGAATCCGTACATTATTCAATGTACTTGGACCATTAGCTAACCCTGCAGGAGCTTCTATGCAGCTTTTTGGTGTGTACAGTGAGGAACTTGTTGAGCCACTTGCACATGTATTACATAACTTGGGATGCAGGAGAGCCATGACAATATATGGAATGGACAGTATTGATGAGATATCACTTAGTGCTGATACTAAGGTATGTGAGTTTAAGGGAGATGAATTTAAGACATATACTATTAAGCCTGAAGAATTTGGATTAACAAGATGTAAGAAGGAGGACCTTATCGGTGGTGAGCCTGCAGTTAATGCACAGATTGCAAGAGATATTCTTGAAGGTGCGGAAGGTTCTAAGACAGATGTAGTTCTTCTTAATGCAGGAGCAGCTATATATCTTGCTTCAGATGGTATCACAATGAAAGAAGGTATAGAGAAAGCAAGAGAAATCATTAAGAGTGGTGCAGCTAAGAAGCAGCTTGAAAGATTTATAGAAGAGACTAATAAGTAATTAACAGAATATGTGTTAAGTATAACAAAACCCCTGGCGCATTAGCGGCAGGGGTTAATTGTTATTATAATTATAAAAAATTAAGCAGCTTCCTTTACTCCGTTACCGAAGAAATCTTCATACCATACAAGGAACATGTAAATTGTCCATATCTTACGTGAATTATCTGCTTTACCTTCTTTGTGGTCATCAAGATATTTAACAATCTCATCAGTGTTAAAATATTTTTCAGCAGCTTCACTTGTGAAAGCCTTTTTAATCATATTGTAATACTTCTCATCCTTGAGCCAGATTCTGATAGGAACAGGGAATCCAAGCTTTTTCTTCTCAGCAACCATGTCTGGAAGATGTCTGTGGGCAGCCTGTCTCATGGCATACTTGGTATTACTCTTGTTAACCTTGTACTTAGTTGGAATAGTACGGGCAACATTGAACACTTCCTTATCAAGGAAAGGAACTCTTACCTCAAGAGAATGAGCCATACTCATCTTGTCAGCCTTAAGTAAGATATCGCCTATCAGCCAGAAATTGATATCAATATACTGCATCTTAGTAACATCATCCTTATCAGCAACCTTATCATAGAAAGGCTTTGTAAGTTCCTTATGGTCATACTTGCCGGTAGGATTCTTTAATATCTTGGCACGCTCTTTCTCATTGAACATGAAAGCATTACCGATGAATCTTTCTTCAACTGTCTTGCTTGCTCTGTTTAAGAAGCTTTTTCCCTTGAATTTGAACGGGATAGCGTTGGCAATATTGGCAAGTCCTTTTCTTAAGCCCTTAGGGAGCTTCTGGAATTCTGCAAGGTCAAGTGGTTCTCTGTAAATGTTATATCCGCCAAAGAACTCGTCAGCACCTTCACCTGACATGGCAACTTTTACATGCTTGGCTGCTGTCTGGCTTACAAAGTAAAGTGCAATGGCAGCAGGGTCAGCTAAAGGCTCGTCCATATGATACTGAATCTTAGGGATTGCAGCCCAGTATTCTTCACTTGAAACAAGCTTTGAATAATTGTCAATCTTAATCTTGTCTGATAAAGCTTTGGCATAGTCAATCTCGTTGTATTTTTCATAATCAAATCCAACAGTAAATGTTTTGTCACCGTTAAATGTAGCAGCAACATAACTTGAATCAACACCACTTGAGAGGAATGAACCAACCTCAACATCACTGATCTTATGGTGTTCAACTGAATCATGCATAACATCATCGATTTCATCAACAAATTCATCTAAAGACTTGCTCTCATCAGCATCAAATGTAGGCTCCCAGTATCTTTCGATGTTAAGCTCGCCCTTGTGGAATGTAAAGCAGTGACCAGGCATCAACTTGAAAATACCTTTAAAAAATGTTTCATCAAGTACTGAGTACTGGAATGTGAGATAATTCTCAAGTGCAACAGGATTAACCTCTTTCTTATAAGCAGGATGCTCTAAGATACTCTTAATCTCTGAACCATATATCATGTTGCCATCTGCAACTGTGTAGTAAAAAGGCTTAATTCCGAAGAAGTCTCTTGCTCCGAAAAGAGTTTCTTTCTCGCTGTCCCAGATTACGAATGCAAACATTCCACGAAGCTTGTTAAGCATGTCCTTGCCATATTCCTCATATGAGTGAATGAGAACTTCAGTATCTGAATTGTTAGCGAATACATGACCTTTCTCAATAAGGTCTTTTCTTAAATCCTGATAGTTATATATCTCACCGTTAAATGTTATTACTATCTTCTTATTTTCGTTAAACATAGGCTGGCTTCCGTTGTCAAGGTCAATGATAGAAAGTCTTCTAAAGCCCATGTATGCTTTATCATCAATGTATTTACCAGCACTGTCAGGGCCTCTGTGAATAATTTTGTTCATCATACGTTCAAGAACAGCATCACCATCAGCCAAGTATCCAGTAAAACCTGCGAATCCACACATGTATCTGTACCTCCATAATTATGACTGCACAATCAGTGCATTGTTAAATGTAGTGTGTAAAAATTACTTATGAATTATAACAAAGTAATCAAGCTAATACAAGTCAGTTTCTGTTTACAAAACATTTGAAATAAATTATAATAATTAATCAGGTAAGAAAAAGAAAGAGAGGTTCTTTATATTATGGACAAAATTAAGATGACAACTCCACTTGTAGAGATGGACGGAGATGAGATGACAAGAGTATTGTGGAAGCTTATCAAAGACGAGCTGCTCACTCCTTTTATTGACCTTAACACAGAATACTATGATTTAGGTCTTGTACATAGAAATGAGACTAATGATCAGGTAACTATAGATTCAGCAGAAGCTACTAAGAAGTATGGTGTTGCAGTAAAGTGTGCAACAATTACACCTAATGCAGCAAGAATGACAGAATATAACCTTAAAGAAATGTATAAGAGCCCTAACGGAACAATAAGAGCCATGCTTGATGGTACAGTATTCAGAGCTCCTATTATTGTTAAGGGTATTGAACCATATGTTAAGACATGGAAGAAGCCTATCACAATTGCAAGGCATGCATATGGTGATGTGTATAAGGCATCTGAGATGAAGGTTTCTGAGGCTGGTAAGGCAGAGCTTGTATTTACTAATGAGGCTGGTGAAGAGACAAGAGAGCTTATTCATAACTTTAAGGGTGCAGGTGTTCTTCAGGGAATGCACAATCTCAACGATTCTATCGAGAGCTTTGCAAGAAGCTGCTTTAATTTTGCACTTGAGACAAAGCAGGATCTCTGGTTTGCAACTAAGGATACAATCTCTAAAAAGTATGACCATACATTTAAGGATATATTCCAGGAAATATTTGATGCTGAGTATAAGACTAAGTTTGAAGAAGCAGGAATAACATATTTCTATACACTTATAGATGATGCAGTAGCAAGAGTTATCCGTTCAGAGGGTGGATATATCTGGGCTTGCAAGAACTATGATGGAGATGTTATGAGTGATATGGTAGCCACAGCATTTGGCTCACTTTCAATGATGACTTCTGTTCTTGTATCACCTCATGGATACTATGAGTATGAAGCTGCACACGGAACAGTACAGAGACACTATTATAAGCATCTTAAGGGTGAAGAAACATCTACTAACCCTATTGCTACTATATTTGCATGGACAGGCGCTTTAAGAAAAAGAGGAGAGCTGGATAATATTCCTGAGCTTGGAAAATTTGCTGATACTCTTGAGCGTGCATGCATTAAGACTATTGAAGATGGAAAGATGACAAAGGATCTTGCTCTTATTACAACAATGGAGAATCCTGTAACACTTAATACACAGGATTTTATCAGTGCAGTAAGGCAGACTCTTGAAGAACTCCTTTAATTAAGGGGTTATGGATTTTCCATTTAATGATGGAGGGGCGTTATGTCACATTTATTGGGTATAACATTTAGAAGCATGAATATAAGCCAGCTGGTTATATGGTTCTTCATATACAGCTTTCTTGGCTGGTGTATGGAATGTGTAGTTATCAGAAAGCAGCTTGGGTACTGGGAAAACAGAGGGTTTGCCAAGCTTCCTTTCTGTATAATATACGGATTTGGAACACTCATTGCTTTTAATATTTTTAAGCCTATAGAGCATAATTATATTGCACTTTATGTATTCGGATGTATATGTGCTACAGCATTTGAGTATCTTACAGCACGGGTTATGTTAAAGCTGTTTGGTGAAGTGTGGTGGAATTATGATCATCTTAAGTTTAATTACAAAGGCATCATATGCTTACAGTCAACACTTGCCTGGGGGTTTGTTGCCGTATTTATATTCGGATTTTTGAATAAATTTGTGGAGCGTTTTGTATTCTCAATCGATTACAGGATTGCCAGCGTTATGGCAATGATTCTTGTCTTTTCATATACTGCGGATTTTATGCAGAGTTTTTCGGAAAGTCTTAATATGCAGAATATGGATATCAGAGCAGAGATGAGAAAGTTTATTAAGATGTTTCACAGATAATCAGCATCTTATTGACAATTGATTCGGGGATAATTATATGATTTTTAAAAAGTTACGAAACAATTTTAGTCTTTTAATTGACAGCAGCAGGCATGTATGGACATTTGAACTGGCATACAAGCTTGTTGCTTTTGCTGTTATATTCCCCATTGTTTTATTCGCGATTAATTTTCTTATGAAGATAGCAGGAGTGAACTATCTTACTAATGAATATATTCAGAGAGCAATGACACACCCTGTAGTCATATTTGCAATTTTTCTTGCTATTGGTATATTTGTATTCTATTGCACTTATGAGATGACATATCTTTCAGTCTGTTTTGAGACAAAGAGAACATCATGTAATGCATCTGTTGTTGATATGTTTTATAATTCTTATAAAGTTTTTAAAAATGTTTTTAAGCCAAGGCATATTGGTCTGAGTATATTTTACTTCATATCAATTCTGGCTTCTAATGTAACTGTATGGTTTAATGTCTTGTACAGTGAGACTAATACTAACTTAATTAAAATGTATATCATTAGGAATCACTGGTATATTAAGGTCGAAGTTATCTTTGTGTTTGTCATTATATACGCAATCGTAATTCCTGGAATATATGCAATGAATATATGCATGATGGAAGGACTTGGATTTAGGGAAGCATATAAGAAAAGTGCCCGTATGGTTAAGAAGCATCCGCTGGGAACAATATCAGCACTTATTGTGTATAATCTGGTTATGCTTACAATTATTGGAATAACTTATGTGCTTATATCAGTATTTCTTGTTGCAGGTGTTAAGATTCTTAATATGGCGTATCTTGGTAATGCTATATTTCTGTCTGCATTAAGGACAGAAAGACTAATTATAAAATGTATTCTTGTATGTGTAGCAATACCACTGTCTTTTTCGGCCATTTCACATATGTATTACAAATATACTGATTTAGATGATATTACATTTGAGTTCACAGATATACAGGAAGGTCCTGCAAAAAGAAGAAGGATAATATATAGTATTGTTTTAATTGCTGCTGTTGTTGCAGATGCATTTTATCTCATAATGACATTTAATAATAATCCATTTGAAAACGTAGCTATCTTTCATGAGACTAAGGTTATGGCTCACAGGGGGGCTTCAACAGAGACACCTGAGAATACGATGGCAGCATTCCAGAAAGCTATAGATGATATGGCAGATTATATTGAACTTGATGTGCAGCTTACAAGTGATGGAGAAGTCATAGTGATGCATGATTCTAATGCATATCGTACAACAGGTGTGGATGGAAATATTGCAAATATGACATATAAAGAGGTTCGAAGACTGGATGCTGGTTCATGGTATTCAGATGAATATAAAGGTGAGAAAGTACCAGGACTTAGAGAAGTACTAGAACTTGCACAGGGAAAGATAAAGCTTAATATAGAATTAAAGCCTGCTGATAATGGTGAAGAACTTGCAAGGAAAACAGTCGCTCTTATTGAAAAATATAATATGGAGAATGATTGCGTAATAACATCATTTAGCAGTTCAGCTTTATTGGCAGCAAAATCATGTGATGAAAGTATTAGAGTCGGATATATATTATCAGCGGCGTATGGCGATTATTATGATATGAAGAATATAGATTTCTTCAGTGTTAATGCAGCATTTTTGTCAAAGAGGACTATAGATGCAATTCATAATTCAGGTAAACAGGTGTATGCGTGGACGGTTAATAATAAGGATTCTATCAAGAACCTGACTAACAAAGGTGTTGACGGTGTTATCACAGATAATCCGGTTCTTGCAAGGGAAACAATTTATTCAAGAGATACTTCTGAAACAATTATTAATATGATCAGATATGTGTTTAATCAGTAGAATGGGGGCATACGTATGGAAAGAGGAATAGGAACTTCCAGAGGAATAGGCATTGGGCATGTACTTGTAGTGTCTAATAATAATGCTGTTGTAAACAGAGGAACACATTATAACGCAAATGAAGAGAAAGCAAGGTTTTTTGAGGCAAGGAAAATATTTATGGAGCAGACAGAGAGCCTGCTAACTGACCTTGAAAAGAAGCTAGGAGAGTCAGATAAGGATGCACTTGTACTTAAGAACCAGATATATCTTGTGAAGGATATTACAACAGAAAGTGAGGTTGTCGCTGCAATTGAGAATAATAACATCTGTGCAGAGGCAGCATTTGAAGATGTATGCAATAAGCTTATTAAACTGTTTTCTTCAATGGATAATTCTGATATGCAGCAGCGTGTTACAGATATTCAGGATATGAAGGAGCGCATGATACAGATATTACAAGGAGAGAAAGCATTTGACTTAACTAATCTTCCTGATAATACTGTTATTGTGGCAGATGAGATTAAACCATCTATGACAGCTTCAATGGATATAGCACATGTTGCAGGTATTGTTGCGGAAAAAGGTGGCGACACAGCACATGCTTCTATTCTTGCCAGGGCACTTGAGATTCCGGCAGTACTTAGCGTAAAAGGTATTCTTGAAAAGGTGGGTAATGGTGATTCTATAATAATAGATGGAGCGTATGGAGAAGTATTTATTAACCCTACACAGAGAACTCTTTCTATCTATGAGAAGAAAAAAAAGAAATACGAAGAACATATTGAAGAATTAAAGACATTTATAAATAAAAGCACAGAGACAGCTGATGGCAAAAAAGTTATGCTTGCTGCCAATATCGGAGGGGCTGAAGAGGCTGCCAAGGCAGTTAAGGCGGGAGCTGAAGGTGTGGGACTTTTCAGAACAGAATTCCTGTTTCTTAACAAAAGTGCGTTGCCTACAGAAGAAGAGCAGTTTGAGGAATACAAAAAGGCAGCAGTGCTGACAAAAGGTATGCCACTTACAATAAGAACACTTGATATTGGTGGTGATAAGGATATTCCTTATATGGGCCTTACTAAAGAAACCAATCCATTTTTAGGATACCGTGCAATAAGATTTTGTCTTGACAGAGTTGATATATTCACGACACAGCTCCGTGCGATATTAAGAGCCAGTGCATATGGTTCTATAAGAATTATGATACCTATGATTACATCGGTTAATGAAATCAGACAGGTCAAGGAGCTTATTAAGAAGATATGCAGTAATCTTGAACGTAATGGAATTAGTTATGACAAGAATATCCATATAGGCGTTATGATTGAGACTCCTGCTGCTGCTGTCATGGCAGATGTTATAGCACAGGAGGTTGATTTCTTTTCAATAGGCACTAATGACCTTACACAGTATACTATCGCAGTAGACAGATGCAATGAAAATGTAGCATATCTGTATTCTGCATTCAATCCGGCAGTATTAAGACTTATAAGAAGGATAATAGAATGTGCCCATAATGCAGGTATTGAAGCCGGAATGTGTGGTGAGGCAGCTGCAAATGCTTTAATGGCTCCTATATTGTTATCATTTGGTCTGGATGAATTCTCAGTATCAACAGGAAAGGTATTAGAGACAAGAAAGACAATTGCAGACTGGTCACTTAAAGAAGCCGGACTTGTAACAGATAAGGTTATGTCAATGGCAACTGAGAAGGAAGTAACAGACTATCTTAGTGACTATTTATCAGAAAGAAATAAAAAATAAAAGGAAATATATATATGGCAGTTTATGAAACAGATGAGATTATCGAGAAAGTTATTCTGGTTGGAGTAGCGTTTGATACAGATGATGATACAGAACGCTCCCTGGATGAGCTTAGAGAGCTTGCCAAGACAGCGGGCGCACAGACAGTTGGAAGGATGATTCAGACAAGAGATAATTTTCACCCTGCAACATATATTGGCAAGGGAAAGATTGAAGAATTAAGACTTATGATTGACGAGCTTGATGCTACGGGAATTATATGTGATGACGAATTAAGTCCTGCCCAGTTTAAGAATCTTGAGGATGAACTTGACGTTAAAGTTATGGACAGAACAATGGTTATTCTTGACATATTTGCGGCAAGAGCTACATCAAGTGAAGGTAAGATTCAGGTTGAGATGGCACAGTTAAAGTACCGTTCAATAAGACTTGCAGGCTTCGGAACATCAATGTCAAGACTTGGTGGCGGAATAGGAACAAGAGGTCCAGGTGAGAAAAAGATTGAGACAGACAGACGACTTATAAGGGACAGAATATCAAAGCTCTCAGCAGACCTTAAGGATATGAAGGAGCACAGAGATGTCCAGAGAAGCAAAAGAGCTAAGACCTCAACACCTGTTGCGGCTATAGTTGGATATACCAATGCCGGCAAATCAACGCTTCTTAACAAGCTTACTGATGCAGGTGTGTTGTCGGAGGACAAGCTTTTTGCAACACTTGACCCTACAACAAGAAGTATGGAACTTCCTAATGGAGAGAAAGTGTTGCTTACTGATACAGTCGGATTTATAAGAAAGCTTCCACATAATCTTATTGAAGCATTCAAAAGTACGCTTGAAGAGGCAAAGTATGCAGACATTATAGTGCATGTTGTTGATGTATCCAACCCGGACTATGAACAGCAGATGTCAACAGTATATGCAACACTAAAGCAGTTAGGTGTTGAAGGAAAGCCTGTTATTACATTATTTAATAAATGTGATGTTTTACCGGAGAAACCGGCAGCTAAAGATTTACACGCAGACTACACATACAATATATCTGCCATAAGAGGCAATGGCCTTGAAGCATTTAAAGAGTGCATACAGGAAATTATTCTTAAGAGCAGAATAAGAATTGAAAGAGTATTTCCTTACAGTGAAGCAGGCAAGATACAGCTTATAAGACAGTTTGGACAGCTTGAAAGTGAAGAGTACACAGAAGATGGAATCAAGGTGCTTGCCTATGTTCCTAAGGAGATAGAAGGGAAGTTGTAATTATGAATCTGATAGCAACAGTAGATAAGAACTGGGCAATAGGGAAACAGGGACATCTTCTTGTTAATATTCCAGAAGATATTAAGCTTTTCCGAATGGAAACAGCAGGAAAAGCTGCAATAATGGGAAGAAAGACTTATGAACAGATTACAGACAGAACAGCACTTATAGACAGATATAATGTTATTCTTACTAATGATTTGTCATATAAGAAGGACGGAGTTGTTGTAGTACATTCAGTAGAAGAGGCACTTGAAAAGGTTGCATCATATAAGTCAGAGGATGTATATGTAATTGGCGGAGAATCTGTATTTGAACAGTTTCTTCCATATTGCGATGTGGCACATATAACGAGTGTTGATTATAAATATGATGCAGATGTACATTTTCCTAATCTGGATAAGATACCAGAATGGAAAGTCACACAGATGAGTGAGGAACATACATACTTTGATTTGTGCTACGAATTTAAAAAGTACTGTAAAATGTAAATTGTTCTTTGAATCGTGCAGAAACGGATATGATTGAAAAGTTTCTGACATATTTTTTTTATTGAAAATATACATTTTATTTGATACTATAAATAAAAAAAGAGAGGAGAGAAAAATTATGTTTTGCACAAAATGCGGATATAATGCAGGGACAGCTAAGTTCTGTCCAAAGTGTGGAAATCCTTTGAATCCACAGCCAGTACAGGAAACACCTGTACAGAACGAACCAGTTGTACAGACGATACAGAGTGAGCCGGTTGTACAGCAGCAGTTTGGAACACAGCCACAGTTTAATGAGACAGTACAGCAGCAGTTTGGAACTCAGCCACAGTCAGGGGCAGTTCCTCCAGTGAATGCAGATGTACCAAGATATCAGGAAGCACCTCCTATGCAGCCACAGCCTAAAAAGAAAAAGAAGAAATGGCCAATTGTTGTTGCTATAATAGCAGTTATTGCGGTAGCGGCAGCAGTACTTGGATTTGTAGTACTTCCTAATGTGTTATCACCAGATAAGCATGCAAAAGCAGCTATCAAGAAGCTTGGAACGGGTCTTGAGAATACAGCAAGCAGTGCGTTTGATAATATGTCATTTACATCTGTATCAGATAAGAGTCAGATAACAGGTACATTAAAGATTGATACTGCCACAATTGATGGCGAGAAGTATTCAGATTATATAAAGGCTGATACAGTTACATATGATATTCAGATGGATGCTTCTACAGAGAAGATGGCAGGAGAGATTAAGTTACAGAATGGTTCAGCTACAGCACTTACAGCTACATTTTATTCAGATGGTAATAACATGTATTTCAAAGTTCCTGAGTTGTTCTCAGAGTCATTCGTGATTTCAATGGCACAGCTAGAGGATGAAATTGATTCAGGCTTTTCTTATGGAAGTATGGGCAGTATTTCAAAGTATTTCTCATCAATTGATACAAGCAATATTGAATTGTACAGAGAACCTGTTAATGCTGCAGTTAAATGTGTAGTTAAAGGTATTAACACATTTGCAGAAGAATGTGAATACAAGAAGGGCGATAAGCTTACATATAATTCTGATAACGGAGACATCAAGGTTTCTGAATATAGCATAACAATAACTAAGGATGCTGTTATTAAGGCATGCGAAACAGTCATTGATGAATTATATGCAAGTAAAGATCTTTCTTCTTATATGACAATTCTTACAATGGCAGGTGTTTCACAGACAACTATCAAGAGTAGTATTGAGAGTTCATTAAGTGATATGCAGCCAGTTACAATATCAATGTATGTTAATAAGAATGATGAGATTGTAAGGCTTGCAATTGATGCGGCAGATTATAACACAAGCGAAAAAGGATTTATTGCAATTTCATTTCTTGGCAATGACAATCCATTTGAATATGTTGTTATCGAAGCAGATGTTGATGATATTAGTATGAAGTATACAGTAAAGACACAGGATAATAAGGCTGCACTGGCATTAGAGATGACTCATAATAAAGAGTATATCAAAGCAGGAGCAGAGCTCAGTGCATCAGGAACAACGGTAAAGATTGATAATCTTTATGTGAATAGTAATATTGATGGCAGCAATATAGATATGAAGCTTTCAGGTGAAGCTACACAGAAAGAATTCAGCAAGTTAAAATACTCTGCATCAGATTATTCAGGTGCTTACAATCTTGCTAATCTTACTGAGCCTCAGAGCACAACACTTGCATTAGAACTTATGAAGAATATAAATGTTTTATCTAATGTGTTCAGTGATAAGTTATATAATGAATTGTTTAATGGAAAGAGTTCTTCTGGCAGTGCAAGACTTGGGTTTTAATGGCATTTATTAACTAATGATTAATTAGAAAGATGAGGGTATATAATATGGAATTAGCAATTATTATTGGGGTAGTTGTGATTTTATTTATTGTGTTTATTCTTGCAAGTTATATTAAAGCACCAACAGACAGGGCATTGATTGTTTCTGGTTTAAGAAAGAATCCTAAGTTTGTTATAGGTAAGTCAGCTTTAAGAATTCCATTCTTACAGAGAGTTGATAACTTGAACTCAAGATGATTTCTGTTGATGTCAAGACAAAGGAATCAGTTCCGACTAATGAATATATTAATGTCAACATTGATTCTGCAGTGAAGATTAAGGTTGGTTCTTCTAAGGAAATGCTTGAGAAAGCAGCAAGCAACTTTCTTAACAAGAATGAAGATTACATCAGAAATTCAGTAGGAGATGTATTAGAGGGTAACGTCCGTGAGATTATAGGACAGATGAGACTTGAAGATATTGTTCAGGACAGAAAGATGTTTGCTGAGAAGGTACAGGAAAATGCTGCTCCGGACATGGCAAGAATGGGTCTTGAAATAGTAAGCTTTAATGTCCAGAATGTTACTGATGAGGGAAATGTTATTGAGAACCTTGGTATTGACAGGGTTGTAAGTATCAGTAAATCAGCACAGATATCAAGAGCAGAATCAGAAAGGGATATTGCAGTTGCCAAGGCTAATGCAACAAAGCAGGCAAATGATGCAAGAATCGAAGCTGAGACTGCTATTGCAGAAAGAAATAACGAACTTGAGATTAAGAAACAGGAATTAAAGAGAGCGGCAGATGTTAAGAAAGCTGAGGCTGATGCTGCATACGAAATCCAGCAGCAGGAACAGAGAAAAACAATTGAAATTACTACTGCTAATGCTAATATTGCAAAGCAAGAGAAAGAGATTGAGTTAAGAGAGAAAGAAATTGCTGTTAAAGAAAAAACACTTGATGCAGATATCCGTAAGCAGGCAGAAGCAGAGAAATACGCAACACAGCAGAAGGCTGATGCACAGCTTTACCAGAGACAGAAGGAAGCAGAAGCAAAGCAGTTCGAAATTCAGAAACAGGCAGAGGCTAAGAAGGCACAGGCAGAAGCAGACAGATTTGCAAAAGAGCAGGAAGCGGAGGCTGTTAAGGCACAGGGAATTGCTGAAGCAGAAAGTATTAAGGCAAAAGGTCTTGCAGATGCAGAAAGTATTAAGGCAAGAGGTCTTGCTGAGGCTGAGGCTATGGAAAAGAAAGCAGAGGCAATGGCTAAGTATGGTAAGGCTGCCATGACAGAGATGATTATTAAAGTCCTTCCACAGATGGCAGAAGCAATTGCAAAGCCTCTTGAAAGCATTGATAAGGTTACTATTATTGATGGAGGTTCAGGTGAGAATGGAGTAGGAACTTTCAGTGGTAATGTACCGTCTGTTCTTGCTAAGACAATTGAGAGTATCAGGGAAACTACAGGCTTTGATCTGACAGAAGTCATGAAGCTAATACATATGATGCCAAGACTACTAAGAACGTTAATTTCACAGGTCTTCCAGAAGAGTTGAGTGCAGCAGCTAAAGAGACTGAAACTGATGGTAAAACAGAATAATACTGATTAATTAAGAATCTAAATGTAAAATGTATATGCTGGTATCAGATATGGGAAACTATATCTGGTATCAGCATTTTTATAGTAAGAGCCGGTTTTACAAGTTGACTATATAAATTGATGTAAGTTATAATAATATGAATAAAATTTAAGGAGAATAGCATTTGAATAATACAAGTGCATGTGAACAATGATTAAACACAGATATTTTGCAGGAAGAGTTCTTGTATATGGATTGATAAGTGTTGCAGTTATGTTATCTGCAGCAGTGACAGGATGTAACAACAAGAATAATATTTCCGAAGGAAGTATTAAGACAGAAGCTGTCCAGCCAGAAGGAAATAATCAGTCAGAAGAGGGCAGTGAGTCAGATGTTAATGACCGGTCGTCAGATATTCATGTTGAGCCACCGGTAATTCATGGTATATCAGATAAGACATATTATATAGGCAGTAAAGTTTCATATATGACAGATGTGTATGCAACAGATTTCTCAGGGCAGGAGATTGATGTTGAGGTTGATAAATCACAGGTTAATACTTCACAGCCGGGAAGTTATATTGTTTATTATAAAGCAGTAGATTCAGATGGTAATGAGACTATAGAAGAAGCGACATTTACTCTTATTGAAGAGGAGACACAGGAAGTTAAAGTAAACAGCAGTTATTCAACTCTTGATGAGGTTGTAGCTGCAGTTCTTCAGGATATTACAGATAATTCAATGTCTAAAGGACAGAAAGCAAGGGCAATATATAAGTACGCACATACTAAGATTGGATATGCAGGAAACAGTTATACACAGAGTTCACAATGGCAGGATGAAGCATTTGAGGCATTAAAAGTGATTAAGAAGAATGGATATGTGTCGGGTGACTGTTTCACATATGCTTCTGTTGACAGAGCGCTCCTTGAAGGGATAGGATCTGAGTGTATATGGGTTGATAATCAGGGCGCAAGGTCTGGAGATCATAGCTGGGTTTTATGTAATCTTGGAACAGGCTGGTATCATTTTGATTCAACAAGAATGTATGATGGATTTGAATGTTTTATGCTGACAGATTCACAGGTGCAGGATTATATTAACAGAGGAAATTCAATATATAGAAGAGATATGTCCGCGTATCCGGCAACTCCTTCAGAAGAGTTTTCATATTAGGGAGGAGTAAGATAAATGTTATTTACATCTTATCAGTTTATTTTATTTGTTCTGGTTGCACTTATTTTATATTATGTTGTTCCTAAACGTATTCAGTGGATAGTACTGTTATGTATGAATATGTTATTCTATGTGTATGCCGGATTAAGCGGAATAATATTCATAGTAACAACTATCGTAACAACATATGCAGGTGCAAGGCTTATATGCAGGGAGAAAGACAGGTCTGTACGCTTCATAGAGGAACATAAATGTGATATATCCAGAGATGAAAAGAAAAAGCTTAAGAACATTTCTTTAAGAAAACAGAAAATGTTTCTTACTATTGTTCTGCTTATTAATTTTGGAATACTTGCTGTACTTAAATACACCAATATGTTTATAGTCACATTTACAACATTTAATACGGTTGATTTTGTACTTCCGATGGGAATATCATTTTATACATTCCAGTCTACCGGATATATGATTGATGTGTATCGCGGTGTTGCAGATGCAGAGAAGAATCCGTTCAGATATGCACTGTTTGTATCCTTTTTCCCACAGCTTGTACAGGGACCTATAAGCAGATGGAATGATCTGAAGAAAAGCCTGTTTGAAAGTCATGCTTTCTCGTGGGTTAATATACAGTATGGTTTTGAGAGAATTCTGTGGGGATATTTTAAGAAGATGGTAATCGCAGACAGGGCAGCAATCGGACTTGCCACAATACAGTCGGATGTTTCGGTGTATTATGGTGCATATGCATTTGTAGGAATGCTGCTGTACGCAATTGATCTGTATGCAGATTTCACAGGTGGTATAGATATTACAATTGGTGTTGCACAGATGTTTGGTATTATTCTTCCGGAGAATTTCAGAAGACCATTCTTTTCAAAGAGTATAGCAGAATACTGGAGAAGATGGCATATTACATTGTGTGCATGGTTTAAGGATTATCTTTTCTATCCGTTATCAATGTCTAAATGGATGAATAAGGTATCAAGATGGCTTAAGAAGCACATAGGAAAGCCAGTAGGTTCAAGATTTCCGGTGTATTTTTCAAGTCTTACTGTGTGGTTTGTGACAGGTATATGGCATGGTGCAAGCTGGAATTTCGTAGTTTGGGGACTTTTGAACAGCATAATTATGCTTGTTTCCCAGGAACTTAAGCCACTATATGAGAAGGCAGATAACAGGTTAGGTTATAGAAAGTTAAAATATTACAAAGTATTTGAGATAATAAGAACTACTGCTATAGTATGCTGCCTGCAGATGCTCGATTATTACAGAGATATTGCAGAGGCATTCCGTATGTTTTTCTCGATGTTTACCAGTGTCAATTATGCGGCTGTGTTTACTAAGGGAATGTGGAGTATAGGATTATCAGCAGCTGATTATATAGTACTTTTTGCAGGTGTGGTTATAATGTATGTGGTAAGCCTGCTTGAGAGAAGATGTTCGGTCAGAGAGCAGCTTGCACAGAAAAATTATATTATAAGATATACAGTTTTTCTTGTGATTTTTCTGCTTATAGCTGTATTTGGAATCTATGGAGTCGGATACGAGTCAAGTCAGTTTATATATAATCGGTTTTAGAAAACATTTTCTAAGGAATGGAGATAGTTTTGAGAAAGAAGATATGTACAGGTATTGCAGTTGTAATAATACCGATAGTATGTCTGTATCTTTTACAGTGTCTGTTAGTTCCTAAATATGCATCAGATATTAAAGAAGGTGCAATGATTGAGGAATATTACAACAGTGAAAAGAATCACGATGTGCTTATTCTTGGTGATTGTGAAGTATATGAGAATATATCCCCGGTTACAATGTGGGAGAATTACGGGATATCAAGTTATATCCGTGGAAGTGCGGAACAGCTTATATGGCAGTCGTATTATCTGCTCGAAGATACTCTTAAGTATGAGAAACCGCAGGTTGTTATTGTAAATGTACTTGCAATGACAGAAAGTGATGCCAAAAACGAGGCTTATAACAGAATGACACTGGATGGCATGAAGCTTTCAAAGTATAAGATAGCTTCTATAAGGGAGTCAATGACAGAAGAAGAGAATATGGCCAGCTATATATTTCCATTGTTGAGATATCACTCAAGATGGAGTGAATTGTCATCAGAGGATTTCAGATATATGTGGAAAACACCATCCGTCACAACTAACGGTTATCTTATGCAGAAGGGAGTAAGACCAGTTACGACCATACCAAAAGCTGCTCCACTTGCTAATTATACATTCAGTGACAGGAACATGGAGTATCTTGATAAGATATATTCACTTTGTAAAGATAATGGTATTAATCTTGTGCTTATGAAGGCACCAAGTGTATTTCCTCACTGGTATGATGAATGGGATAAGCAGGTGAACGATTATGCGGATGAGCATAGAATATTGTATCTTAATACAATTAATGAGGCTGAAAATATAGGTATAGACTATACTACTGATACATTTGATTATGGACAGCATCTTAATGTGGAAGGAGCTGAGAAGCTGTCGTTATATCTTGGGGAACAGCTTGTGAAGAAATTCGGGCTTACAGATCACAGACAGGATGAATCATATAAGAATGTATGGCAGACAATAGTTAATAAATATTACGAAGAGAAACAGGGAGATTGATTATGAGAAAGAAGAGTTTAATGTTAGCGGCAGTACTTGCAGCAGGAGTTATGATGGCAGCATGTGGAAGTACATCAACACTGCCAGATAATAGTCAGGACAAGCCGGTTGCATCACAGCAGACGGAAAGTAAGTATTCATTTGAATTAAAAGGCATAGAGTTAAAGACAGATGGTGATCTTACAGAATATACATCTAAGCTTGGAGAACCTTCTGGTGGTTACTATGAGGCTAAAAGCTGTGCATTTGAAGGAATGGACAAATTCTATTACTATGATAGCGTAACACTACAGGGATATCAGAAGGACGGAAATGATAAGCTTTATTCTATAACACTTATGGATGATGCTGTTAAGACTAAAGAAGGTGTCCGTATTGGCGATAAGAGGGATAAGGTTGTATCAGCATATGGAAGTGATTATACAGAAGCTGACGGACAGCTTCTGTATGAATCAGGTAACACCAGGCTTTCGTTCGTTATGAAGGATGATGAAGTACAGAGCATAATATACAGTGTTAAATAATTCAATGGGGCAGCGTATATTTATGAGTATACAATATATGTGTTGTATCGGAATTTACGCAGCTTCTGCTCCATTTTAATGGCGTTGGAAAGCTGTCTGAAAGCACCGACCTGAACTTTATAATAGTCATTTTCATATATAATAAAAGCCGGGAAGCCTTCAATAAGCAGAGAATTAAGCATGCGGTCTGCATTATTTTTATTGCGGTAGGCACCAACCTGAACACGATAAAGTGGCTCAGGAGAGAGGTCGTCATCACAGTTACATGCTGGTTTAGCAGGAGATGCAGACTTTTTTTCGCATGCAGCAGGCATGATTTCAGTGGGTTTGGCAGAATCAGATTTCACTGATGGGACCTCACCTGAGGCAGCCCGTGCAGTAGTATTATCTGTCTTTGGTTTAATTCCGAGGGTTTTAAGAATACCATCTGCGATTCCGTTTGCAATCTGATTAAAGTTCTTATCAAATGTTTCATTATCTTTATCATTGTTAATAAAGCTGGCTTCTACAAGAACGGCAGGCATTTTTGTCCGTTTGAGTACAACAAGGTTAGGACGTTCGGTAATTCCAAGATTTTTAAAGCCAGCCTTTTCCAGCTCAGAATTAATATTGGCAGCCATCTGTGATTTAATACCTGAATTATTGTAAACAAGAGTTTCTACGCCTGTGTACTGGTTAGGCGTAGGAGATGAATTTCTGTGGATTGATACAAAATAATCAGCCTTAGCATCATTGGCATCAGTTGCTTTTTTAAAAGGTGTCTCATATTCATCAGTAGTACGGGTGTACACAACGTCAATACCATTTTTTTCTAATATATCACCTACGGCGAGTGCAAGCTTTAAGTTGTCATCTTTCTCAGCTCTGCCATTATATGTTGCACCATAGTCGCTACCGCCGTGTGCTGGTTGTAGTTTACGCAAATTGTGATATGTATTCCCCAGTATATATGGGGAGTTAGAAATGTATTGAGATTAGATAGCCTTTTTCTCCAAGTCCTCACAGTAAACGCTTGAAAATAAATGTTCCAGTTCATTTCCGAAGTTGTATGAGATTTTAAGTTTGCGGTTTTCATAAACTGTTATCTGGTCTATCATTTCCACAATAATATCTCTGTCTAATTCTTCAATGTCTTTCAGTTCCAACAACCGCCTTAACCACGGTGTTTCAAAAACATCTTCTGTTACACTTTCCTTTTTCTTTTCTTCCAGCGTTTCAATCTGTTTGGAGTAAAGCGTTTCTTTTTGTTGATAGTCCTCTCGATAAGAAAGAAATTCTTCTTTAGAAATCAGTTCGTCTTTGTAATCTTCATAAATTGACTTTTTCAACTTCTTCACTCTTTCAAGCTCTGCTTTTAACTTTATCAGTTCTATGTCTGTTGATTTTCTGATTTTTGTTGCTGTGAAAGATTGTGATTTTACAAGTTCCTGCAAGTTCTCTACATTGCGGATAATCTGCTTTAAATCTCCCAGCACAATATCATTCAATACTTGAAACGGGAGCGTGTGCGGAGTGCAATAATCTTTTCCGCTTCTTTTGTAAGTTCCACAATAGAATGAATAGGACTTACTTCCGTCAGCACGTCGCCAGAAATTTTTCATCATTGCCCGACCACAATCGCCACACTTAATAAAACCTGCAAAGATATTTTTATTTGTTTCTAAATCAATATCCCTATGCTTTTTTGTCAGCAGTTTTTGTACCTTATCCCACAGTTGACGGTCTATAATCGGTTCATGTGTATTTTCAACCCTTATCCAGTTTTCTTTCTCAACTAGACGCTGTTTGCTTCTCATACGTTGATGTTTCTTTCCTTGTACCATGTTTCCAATATAAATCTCATTTTGCAACATCACTTTAATTGTAGAATAAGTCCAATAAGAAGTTTTTTCTAACCGATTACAATTTTTGTAATTTTCTCCATTGAGCTTTTTATATTCCGACGGACAAAGGATACCCTCTGCATTTAGTATTTTTGCAATGCTTTGTTTCCCTATTCCTTGTGCATACATAGTAAATACTCTTTTTACAACTTCGGACGCATATTCATCAATCACAAGTTTATTTTTATTTGCAGGAGATTTCTTATAACCATAGCTTGTAAAAGCTCCGATAAATTCTCCTGCTTTCTGCTTTGATTTTACAGTCGCTTGAACTTTATTAGAAATATCTCTGGCATACTGTTCGTTGAATATATTTTTAATAGGAAGTAACATATCGTATGCCTGCTTCATACTATCAATATTATCTGTTACAGAAATAAAACGAACATTAAGCTCTGGAAATATTCTTTCCAAATATCGCCCCGTATCAATGTAATCTCGTCCGAAACGGGAAAGGTCTTTTACAACAACACAATTTACCTTGTTATCTTCAATGTCAGCAATCATTCTATGAAAGTCTGGTCTATTAAAATTCGTTCCCGTAAAACCGTCATCAATATAAACATCATATAAGATAAAGTCATCATGCTTGTTCACATATTCTGTTAAAAGTTTTCTCTGATTTCCTACACTATCGCTTTCTTCCTTATCTCCGTCCTCTCGTGATAATCTGATATAAATAGCCACGTTAAATAAGTTTGAACCTTTTTGATAAATCATTTTTCCACCTATTCAACTGCCGTACCTATGATAATATTATACCATAAAGTACGGCTTCTTTCCATTGTTTTCAAGGGTTTTACCCTCTTGATAGTCTTTTTTTTACATGAGATTTCACGATACGGACAAGCAATTCCTCTACGGAAAATTTACCTAAAAATTCCCGTTCTACGATATATTGTGCAGGTTCTTTTTTAGCCAAGTTATCAGCCCCCTTAGTCAGCTATCTATTCTCAACATACGCACATAGGCTTATCCAATATGCGTATTTTTCACAATGTTACAGAAGCAGACAGACGGCTTTGGAAAGCTCCGTTAGTATCTCAACTATTCCCATTCTTGTGGGCAGAACCGCACCATGCGGACGTATCATTATTCTGTGAGGATAGGTCGTGGCAAAACGACTTTTCCAACAGTCGCTCTCGGATCACTGCGTGGGTCGCTCGCTTTCTTTTGGAAAGGTTATGGCGTACAGTTTCCGTGGCTCTCTATCTCACAAACGTATCTGTCTGCTTTATTCAGTTGTCAAAGAGCTGTGGCGAAAGCGTGTTGCTTTCATGTAAAAGCAGGTGCAGAGCAGGAAAGAGGGGATTGAACAAATCATGCTCTGCGGTTACTGCTTGTTATTCTTCTTCGATTTCTAAGGCAATATCAAACCCTAAAATCATTTTGATAAGTGCTTCTCTGATAAGTCCTTTTAACTCCATATCTACGACAATATAAACATTTCCGTATTCATCATAGAGTGGACGCAGACAGCACTTTGATATGTAAGGGTCATAAAATGCCAGTATCTTTTCAATCGCTTTTTCGTCCCCGTCCATTGCCTGCGAAAGCAAATAGTAGGACGGCTTCTTAAATGTTTGCTTCATTTTACTGCTTCTCCTTTAGTATTTTCTTCATAGTTTCTAAAGCATGATGTCGGTTTTTAAATACACCGCTTTGCGTAATCTTTTGCAAGTTGGCAATTTCACTTTCTGTCATTTCCAAGAAGTAATACATCAACAAAGTATTTCTCTTTCTTTCTGGAAGTTTCTTCAAGGCTTCTGCCAGCCCATCATCAAGGACACGAATATCAATGCCACATACTGAAAAGATTGTATAATCTGTTTCGTAGTCGTCCCACACAGCAAAATTTTCAACGAAAATTTCTGGAAGTTCACAGAATGGAATTTCTTTATCTTTTCGTCGTTTCAATCCTTGCTGGTAGTCCTTTACAACATGACGGACAACTTTCTTCAAACAACTTTCAAAGCGACATTGAACTGTTTTCTGGAAGTCAGACGGTTTCATCAATCTCACCCCCTTTCCTCTATGATTTGAAAAGTGTTTATCCCTCTTTCCGCACCATATAGGGAATGAAAGGTGTGATTTAATGACCTATTTTGAAAAAAATTTAATTTTTTCGGGTATGAAAAAAGCCCGCACAAAACATATAGTTTTATACGAGCTATTATAGCTATAAAATATTCAGTTGTTGATAAAATGCAGTTAGGTAGTGTATGACCGTATAAGATTGTACTTAAAGCGTTCCATAATACAAGCCCCCTTTAAAGCACTTATTTTACTGTCTTTTTCGTAATCTTATAAATATATTTTTCTGGCGTAGGGCGTTTATTTCCAAAATACTTTTTGAAATTTGCCTGCACATCAGGGTCGGTACTGTTCATTGCTTCATCAATCGTTGCTTCAATATCAGCTCGAACATCAGCTAATGATACACCGCCAGCTTTTGCACCAGCTTTTAATGCCTTTTTTATATCTCGTTTTTTAAGTCTTATCATACCAATACCTCAAACAAATTATTTGTAGTAAATTTCTTTAATAATTACATAGGAACTTGAGGTTATCATTCTAACCTCATTATTTCTTACTATGCTTAAAGCCACGAATAACCGCTATCATTGCAACAAGAATTATATAAGCACAAATTCCTAATGAAACAATAGTTATTTCTGTTCCATAATTTGAAATTGTGTTATTTTGAATAGCTGGAACGGCTCTAAATTGAATATACGAAACAAGTGCAATCAATCCTACATCTATTAAAATCATAAAAATTCCTGCTTGTTTACTCACTTTTTTTGAGTCATATTGTGCTCTTTCTTCTGTACTTTTAGTATTAAAACCAGTAACAAATTTACTTCCCTTTCCTGTCATCAAAATAATTGTTGCAATAATAGAAATGGTAACTATTCCCCACATAACCCAAACAAACCACATAGTAACAACTCCTTCCACTTAAATTTTATAATTCTTAAATAAATAAAGCACTTCTGTAATTACCATACACAACCATTGAAATAGAATAAAAGCAAAAATCGTTTCCACAAAATATATCGGTGCAAAAATAAGTATAAATAAAGAAAATGGAAAGATAATCGTTATAAAAAGTCCATTAAATAGCATGATTTTTTCTAATGCAATTATTTGATACTCATCATATTTCTTTCTTCTTAAAGCAGAGAATATGTCAATGATAATTGCTATGCCAATCATCCCAAGTCCTATAAATTTCATGTTTTTGTTTTGAATGAACAAAGACCACCGACTATCAGAAAGCCAATAAGCATACTTTGATACAAATTCAGACGAAACTATAAATATCATAGCGTAAATAGCAGTAATTGAAGCTATATAAATCGCATTAGTCATAGGATTTTTTAATGATTTCATTTTCTCTCACTCTCCTTAAAATTGAATACTTCTTCAATGCTCATATTAAATAGTTGTGCAATATCATAAGCCAACCAAAGTGATGGGTCATATTTTCCCGTTTCAATAGCGTTGATTGCTTGTCTTGAAACATTTACTTTTTCGCCTAATTTCTTTTGCGTTAGTCCCTCCTTTTCACGCAACTCTTTTACACGGTTTTTCAAAATCACCCCTCCTTTTCAGTGTCAAGTTAGCCTTACATTGTCATTATATCATATTGACTTCAAATGTCAAGCTAGCATGACACATATTGAGGAGGGGGGTATAATAGAGCTATTATTTTATAATCTTCCAGTTACTATCCTTATGTAGCACAAGCTCATACTGCGATACCTGCGTTGCCTTTGTCTGATTATCAAGGAATTTTACAGCAACCTTGACTTTCACATTGTCCCCGTCCTTTGTAAAGATAGGGTTTACCAATTCAGAATAAAGGTAGTCCCTGCCGATAGGTTCAATCACATTTCCAGCTACATAGTAGGCAAGCTCTTTTTCTGTGGCTGTTGGGTAGAGCTTAAAGAATGTTTCCAGAAAAGCGGTAGCGTCATTGACAGTATCAGCGTCTACGCTTGCGTCTGCTTCTGGTGCCTTAGGCTCATAGTCTGATTTTTCGATTGCTGGTGCAAGGGTAGGGTTCTGAACGATTACCATATCCCCGTCAGCGTCCACATAGACTTTTACAGTATAGGTTGCTTTCACATTGCTTGTCTGTTCTCCCTCTTTTATCTGCTGATCTACTTCGTAGGTAGCAGAAAAAGTATCCGTTCCCGATTGCTCGATATGCCATACAATCACATCTGTAACTGTGGAGCTGGTCGGTATATCCGTTCTGATTATATCAACATTCAAGTCTTGCAATTCCTTTGTCAGATAAGCGTTGATTGCCTGCGTCCTTGCTTCAATCGCTTCTTTGCTGTTATTCCATGTGTAATAAGACTTCGCAAAGTTCTTCACGAAATTTTCAATCCCGTTGGTGTCCTGCAAGCGAAGTTCAATGATTTCTTTTTCATGGGTCGTGTGCTGGTCGATAGCCGTAAAATTCTTATACACCCCAAAGCTCACGCTTGCGATAAGCACCACCCACAACGCAATCACGGTTTTCTTATGTGTGCCTACCTTGACAGTACGCACCTTTTTTTCTTTTGGTTTTTTGATAGTTTCTGTCTGTTTCTTATTCTTCTTAAACATATTTTCAAGTCCTTTCTATTGTTTTACTCGTCCTGCACCGATTAAGTGCTGTTGCCAGTAACTACTGCTTAGGTCTGCATATCCTATCGGGTCGCCTGCATGGTACATCTGATTATTTCCTACATAAATACCGACGTGAGTTACATAACTTCCAGCGTTATAGGTAGAATGGAAAAATATCAAGTCCCCAGCCTTTGCCTGCGAGAGTGGGAGATGTTGGGTAGCGTCATACTGTGCTTGTGCTGTTCTCGGTAAGGAGATACCAGCTTTTCCATAACACCATTGCACAAGTCCGCTACAATCAAAGGAAGTGTTCGGGTTACTGCCACCATACACATACTTCCAGCCTTGATATTTCAACGCTTCATTCATAATCGCTTGTGCCGTCGCATTATCAAAATGTGCCACGGTCAAATATTGATTGACTAATTCCACATAGAACATATTTCCATAGCCATACCGCCAGCCCCCGTTCTTTGCAACGGCTATCGGGTTGGTGTAGGTTACTTTCTTTCCACCCGACTTCTCACGGGCGAAGCTCTCTGCAAGATTAAAGTTGTGTTTCTTTCCTTTTCCTGCCACATATCCCACATAACCACCGCCATAGTTATAGGATTGTATCGCTACATTCAAATCGTCGATACCTTGATTTTTGCAGGAAGAAAGCAGGGACGCAAAATACTTACACCCCTGCTTGATTGAACTTTCCGTATCTAAGGAATTAGGCGGTAAACCAAGACTTTCCGAACTCTGCATAACATCTTCTGCCGTACCGCCACTTTCTACTTGAATGATAGCCAATAGCACATTGACATACTCGGAGATACCGTATTCTCTGGCGTATTTTTCCACCATAGGCTGATGTTTCAAGACTTCTGCTGATAAGTTCATACCCGTAATGCCAGAAGAAAAGTTGCTGTTCTCGTCGTCGCTGTCTGCACTAATGAGGACACCAAAGAAAAGCACCAGAGAAAAGAGGATAGGAAACAGACTGCCAATGATAGCGATATGTTTCAGTTTCATTTTTTCTTCTGTCCTTTCTTCGTTACAAGGTTACGGGTTTTCTCTGTTGTCTGCTGGTTCTTCTGGACACTCTGGGTCTGCTGAACCTTTGTCCTGCGGTCTTTGGTGTAATTCTGGCGTGTTTCCTGCGATACCACTTTTTCTACATTCTGCCTATGTACTGGCTGTGCAGACTGGGTCGCTTTCCTATCAGAAGCACCAGAAGATAACGGACGCTCTTTGATAACATTTGTCTTGACTGGCTCACTTGCTTTTGAAGTGGTCGCTGTGGCAGGACGTTTGACTTCCTGTGTTTTTTCCGCACTCGGCTTTGAAGCTGTGGCTGGTCGCTCATGGGGACGGGTAGCTCCCGTTGTCGCTGATCCGTCAGCCTTTCGCTGTACCTGCCTTGCTTCTTGTGCCTTTTGAAGCTCCATACGCTTGTCAGCGATATTTTTCTTATGCTGTTCCTGCTTTTCCAAGCGTCCCGTCTGTCTGGACTGCTGTTCCTGCACCATGCCACGCTTAAAGTCAGACACGCTGGACTTTGCCTTTTCCTTTGCGGAATACACCGCATAAGCGGTCTGTGTCGGCATATCCTTGATATTCTCTTTGACAGCGTTTGCCTTGTCTTTCACTTTATTTTTCGTATCTAAGACAGCACCCACCTTTGAGCCTGCACGCTGTCCCATGCTGGAAGTGGTATTGCCCCGATTTTCTTTAGAAGCTGTATTTTTTCTTTCAGCTCGTTTTCCAGCAACGGCACTTCCAGCCACCGCACCAGCGACACCGCCCGAAATACCGCCAGCACTTACCGCCCTTGCAATACGGTGTTCCATACGCCTAGCCCTATGTCGCATAAACAGATACGGTCTGCGGAAAATTCTTCGTCCCATGCTTTGACTGTCATTAGCGTTCAAAGAGAACATACTCATTAAATCGCCCAGCTTCATGTAGATACCAGCGAAACATACTATCTGCAAAAACGCCACCATGAAAAACGGATAGTCTGTGGATATGTTATAAAACATACTGGAAATACTGAACGCCACCGTTACAATGAGCGTTATTCCTGCCCGTGTCATAATGGTATTAAACACCCTCACGATTGCCTGCTTTGCCATGCTTTCATAGCTCGGTATCATGGAAAGTAGAAAACTGATAGGTAAAAACATTGCAAAGATAATAAAAAGTATCTGGCTGAACAACATCATGCCCGTAAGTAAGAATACAAATATTGTTATCCCTAAATTGAAGAACAGTAGGAAGAACACCATGCCTAAACGGTTTACAACCTGCGGTATCGTCAGATTGTTGTTGTCGTTGTCCTCAATTTCTGTTTTCACGACTTCCTCTCTGGTTTTCCCGTCCTCGTCCTCTGGACTTGCCGATACAAGAGCGACCACACGGTCTGTCCCGATTTCCTCAGCGTTGCTGTTGCCGAATTGTAGAAGTAGCCACGGCTGTTGTACTTGAATAGAAAATAGGCTGTCCCGTATCAAGTCCACGCTGTCCTTGCCCTCGCTGTCAGAATTGGGGAGCATGATTTTTGTTCCCAAGTCCAAAGAAGCGGTACTGATGTCTGATGAAAATTCATTTATCTTCTTGATGTAGTCGGGAGCATAGGCAATAAAAGAAGCGGACAGCACGAACACCACCACAAAGTTGATAACGGCGTGAAGTGCCTTGCTGGTTTCCCGTTTTATCAGTCCCGTATAGGCAACATACATTCCCACCACTAAGATAATAAGAAGCAGAAAACCAACATAGAAGCCCGTAGAAGAAAAGCCGTTCTCGGTAACGCCTGCAAGGGTCTGTATGCTTTTTCCGATACTGTCTGCCATATCATTGATGAAGTCCAGTTTATAGGCTTCCTGCACCACATAGCCCGTAGCATTGCTTAAATAAAGGCTTATCGTCCAGACAAAGTTAGTAATGCAGTAAAGTCCGTACTGCACCGATTTTCCGATACCGTCCAGCCAGTTCCACGGAAGCCACGACCAGCTATTATCTACATAAAAATCAAGCTGGTAGTTGGAAAGAGGATATTTGGAATACAGATTTTCTGCGTTTATGGTATCGTCCACAAGCCCCGTCGCATGAGCCACCGTCCCCAGAAGTGAAAGCAGGATAAGGGAGAGTGCCACCACGAACAGAGCCATTTTGAGAACGTGGAAAATCTTCTTTTTTGTGAACGCACCTTTTATCCTTTCTTTCATCACTCCACCTCATTTCTCTGTACGGGCGGTCTGGTATCAAAAGCGTGTAATAGTTCTTCAAAGACTGGGTGTATCTGCACCACGCCGACACGCCCATATAAGTCCTGCAATAAGCATTGTCCGTTCTCCAAATCACGAAGCCGTTTCTGGTTGTTTTCGTCGTCTTTGTCGATACCGAAAAACTCTAAGGTCTGCTTTATCTCGTTAATATCGGTACTACGAAATGCAAATTTCAAGCCGATATTGTTTTTCAGACTTTCCTTTGAAACATCATAGGCAGACTGGGTAACGAAATAAACGCCTGCCTGCATAGCTCGTCCAGCACGAACTAGCTTGTTAGAGAGCGTTTCTCCTTGTGCCACATTTAAGAACGCCCACGCTTCGTCCAAATCGACAATCTTAAAAATACTTCTGTCCGAATGGATAAAATCAAGGGCAAAGGTACTAATCACAATCAGCATAGATACCGACAATAATTCAATAGTCGTGTATTCTTCAAAGGTCGTGTCCTTATCTGGCAGTACAAGGTCGGCTACTTGAATGATATTGAGCTGGTTATCAAGGCTGATTGCATTTTCCACCGTACCGTCTGAAAACAGCAGATGTGCAAAGTCGTAGTCCGTGAAGCTGTCGATATGGTCTGCGATATTTCTTGATATGGGCGTATCTTCACGGCGTAGCTCGTCTATTACATGGAGCAAGCCCCGACTGTCGCTCTGGGTAACGGAACGAACCGCTTTTCGTAACACGGGGAATTTTTCGCCGTCCCTAGAGGAAATACCCGTAAGGAATGTTAAGATGTCGATTGCCAGACTTTCAGCGTCTTTTACATTCTTCATAATCACGAATGGGTCAAGAAGTCCTGCATTTCCTTTATCGCTGGTTAAGTTTACGATATTGATTTCATGGGCGATTTCTGGGAGCGTTTCTTTCCAGTTGCCACGCTCTGATTTTGGGTCTAAGATAACCGCTTGTCCCCCAAAAAGAACCGAATAATACACCAGAAGATTGTTGCAAAACGACTTCCCACCGCCAAGCGAACCGACAAAAGCAGAAGCAAGGGCATTTGTAACTGTGCCTTTTACGCCCTGCGAAGCTAAAGACGGTTGCAGGTACACATTTCTTCCCGTATCAACGGAATAGCCCATATAGATACCCGTGCTTTCTCCTAACTGCTGGGTCGCTCCAAAGCCAAGCCCAGCCAAGAAGTCTGATTTTACATACTGCACATAGTCATTGATATATCGCTTGCTGGCAGGAAAAAATTCAGAATGAAGCCCCAGCATATCCCCAGCAGGACGCACCAGCTTTACATTAAGGTCGTCGTAAAAGTCCTTGACTTCATCACAACGGCGTTTCAGCTCGTCAAGATCGGGTGCAGACACCCGTATAACGTAGCTTAACTTATACATACTTTCTTTGCTCTGGTCTAAATCGGTTTCCAGCTCGTCCACGCTGTCTAATGCGTCCACCACATTTGAGCTGGTTTCACTTCCTGCTTGATAAGCGTGATTGTCAAGGTCTTTCAATTCCTTTTTCTTATTTCTTACTGTGGTAAGTGCTTTTCGGTTCTCCACGATTTCTACATTCATAGAAGTATCAACGGGAAATGTGAATTGCTGTTGCTGGAAATAGAAGATTTCAGACGACGGAAAATCAAGCTCGCCAACAATCGCATTGACAGTAAAGTAGGACACATAGCTTTCCTTGTCCTCATGTTCCAATCGTAAATACCGCTGGCTTTCCTCAATCACACACCTTGTCGGGCGGATAAGGTCGTAGTATTTTATCAGCGTTTCTTTCTTGTAGTTTTTCTTTGGTAGCTGGTACTCATAATCTTCATAGGCGATACCGTCCCTGCCGTAAAGATGTTCCATGAGATACCCAAAATCATTGATTTCCAAGCGACGCACCTTAAAGCGACGGGAGATTTTATTTTCCAGTAACTTTTCCATTTTCATGTAACGGTTGATTTCATTATTCGGCATGGAAACAAAGTCATTCATCAGCGTGTGGTTTACTTCATGGAGAAATTCTGTGAACGTCAGCCACGCCGATTTTTTGATGTTCTTCAGATTGAACTGTTCTTCCGTAACCATGAGCTTAAAGCCAAGAAAAAAACGGTAGTCCACTTGATTGTCCCCAATCATAGATACTAACGCTTCGGTCTGTTCGTCTATCTTCTGGCAGGCAACTTCCTTTAATTTTCCAGTTACCAGCTTCTTTGACTGCTCCTGCATACTGCGGATTGAGCTTTCTGTGGCAATCTGCAACGCATGAATTTTACCCTCACGGGACTGTGCAATGAGCTGTCGAAAGCTGTCATGCACGATAAATTTCTGCTCTGCGGATAGGAAAGAATAGTTATACGGTATCAGCTCATAGTAGGCGAATACCTCATTGTCCTTGTTCCAGACAAGGTTATTGTCAATATATTTTATCGGGAACATAGTTCACACTCCTTACTGCCGTGATTGTTTCATTCAAGGTCTGCTTATGCAGTTTTACGGCTTTTCCTGCATAAGTGATTTTAGGTCGCAGGGCATAGGTTATCTGTGATTTCAAAAAGCTGTACGGCTTCTTTCCGTCAAAGGTTTTCTGCGACATAAACCAAGTGAGAGCAACAGGAATACCGAAGTATTTGAGAAATGCTCCCTCAATCATGGAAAGTGGGGGAATATCCCCAAACAGAATGATGATAAATTCTGTAATCACAAACCATGTAATCTGTGTAAAGGTAACGGGAAAGGGCAAGTTAAAGTCATTGATTGCATACAAGACTTTTTCCACGTTCCAGATACCCGTATAAGATTTAATCTTTTTCAAGTTCTTTCAGCTCCTTTCGTAAGTTCTTCAAAGAGAAAAGGACAGCCATGTTTCAGACTGTCCCTTAAAAGAGAAATACGCTGTCAGTAGCAACAATGCTTGTCGCTGATCGTCCAGCGTTAATATGGTATCTCGCACATACCTCGGCTTGTTTCAATAAAGCAACCGCTTATATCCAAATCTCGCCCAAAAGCTTCATAGTCAATGTAGTTCTGTAAGCTGGGTGGAATGTCCCCAAGTGCCTGCAATTCGTCTATGTAGTAATAGGCAACGTCTGTCATAGTTTCACAGTCGGGATAATAATAAATGTCGTCCTTGTGTTCCACGACTTCTTCCAGCGTCCCGTAGTGACTGATAAATTCGTCCAGACATTCTACGATATAGTCGGGAAGTTCCTCTATCATTTCATACATAGAGTTCAGTTCTTCAATGGAAACATACTCGCCAATCGCAATGGGAAAGTTATCGGTATCATGGATTGCGTATTCCTCATACTGTTCATTCAAGCCGATTTTTTCTTTCACATCTTCCTCGTCAATAGGAAATGTGAACCAAGCACCAACTAAATAGCCCTCATTGTATTTGCCAAGATTAGCAATGTAAACCGCCATATCATCAATCATAAGCACCACCTCATTTCCTACTCTGGCAGTTCAAAGATACCGTGTTCTGTTACTAAAAATTTCCCGTGTTCCTGCAAGTGAGAAGCGTAAGCTTCAAAATCGAAATAGTATTCTTGACAGTCCTCAGATAAATGTTTGAACGTCGGGTCGTTCATCAGCTTTTGCCTTGCAACATCTATCATGCTTTTGCAGTCGGGATAAACGGTAATCACGTTTCTACAAATATAAAGTGCTTCTAAATTCTCAAACACGGTAAGAAGTGCTGTATATTCTTCCTGCATATCGCTTGAAAGCTGGCGGTACATAAAATCTAATTCGTTGAGCTGGTACACGCTTGTATGTTCGTGGACTTCATCAGCATAAGGCAACACCTTTTCGATAATACGGTAATCCCCACTTTCTGCACCGATACCTAACTTTTCTTCAAACTCGGCAACATCTATCGGCAGTTCAAACCAGTATGATATTGTTTCTTCGCCAGTTGTTCCTTTCGTTTCCACCAGCACCCTTGTTTCCTGCATTGTTCCTCACGTCCTTTCTGTTGTTTCATCACATCTTTTAAGGTCTGGTACGACATACCAAACACATATTTAGAAAAATCTTCTAACTGTCTTTCTTCATAATCGGCAGAGTTCAGTCGTTTCATTTCCTGCCACACCTTACGCTTGTAAGAGGGCAGGTCAGAAAGATAATCGCAACCGACTTTTACCTGCATATCTTTAAAAACATCGTTCATTTCATCACTCCAATCTGAAATTTTGGTAAGAAAAAAGCAGTCAATCCTAAGACTAACTGCTTTGTGTGTATGGATATGAAATTATCGCTTTCTATATGTGAGTACAATGCCGATTACAGAACCGATAAAAACAAAAGGTGCTAACCTTACAAACAAAAACTCGAACCCATGTAGTAGAGTGCCTACAATCGCTAATTCTGGGTTATTAAAATCCCAAGTCAAATATTCGCTATTCATAGTTGCAAGAGCAATAAATACTACTGCAATAATTACACATACTAAAACAAGTGAATAGCGAATAGTTTTAATTTTCCTTTCGCTTTTTTTAGCAAATTGAAGATTGATAATTTCAAGTTTTTCAGAAATATTCTTTAAATCTCCCTCGTTCAAACATTCTTCTTGTACGGTTTCTCCTAGCAAGGTACTTACAGATGTATCAAGTTCTTCTGCTAACAAAACAAGCATACTTGAGTCTGGAACAGATAAACTTTTTTCCCATTTAGATACTGTTTGCCTTACTACATTTAGCTTTATAGCTAATTCTTCTTGTGAAAGTCCTTTTGCCTTTCGTAGATTTCTAATATTTTCGTTTAACATAACCTATGCCTCCTTTGTTTTGATACAACTATTAAATATCAAAACAGCCGTTGCCACAAGCAACGCAAATTAACATCTGTTATTATTGCACCAAATTCATTTCTATCACGTAATTCATATCCACATTATACCATTCTCATATATGTGCTACAATAAAAATCGCTATGCACCGATAATCTTATTGAACAGCTCTAACAGTACATCTTTCACACCGCCAGCATTGAATACCAAGCCGACAGCAATTAAGGCAACTACCAAGAAGCCGATAAGTTTTGAAAACTCACGCTTGAAACCTAAGTAGATACCGATAACCACGATCGACATAAGCACCAAGCTTTGTGCATTTGATAAAAACCATTGATACAAATTTTGTCCGAAATTCATTTAATTGTCCTCGCTTTCTTTTAATTGTTTCATTTCATAGTCAGCTTCTTTGCCGACATTCAAAATACACATCAAGACTACGCCGATACCCATTCCCATAGATACCAGCAGGAAGTCTTTTAATAATACCCACATTTTTTATCACTCCTAACTTTCCACCAAATCTTTTGCAGGGGTCGTCTGTTGTTTGATTATCATTTCATGCTTTTCTGTGAGCTTTGCCTGCTGTTCGATTGTTTCCATGTAGTCTGTACCGTTTCCCTTATCAATCTTTTTCAGCATTTTTAAGGTCGGTGCTACCTGCCTTTGTACCCAACGCAATGTACGGTCTAAGGTGTAAGGCTCTGGCTTTGTCGTCAGCTTTAAGCTCTGTCTGTTATCGCCGATAAACCAAGCCCAACGGTCATTGAGTTTCCAGTCATTTTTCCGCTTGTCTGGTTCTTCATCAACAAACCGCACATACTGGTTGATGATAGAAAAGGCGGTCTGCTCTGCGTCATAATAGGTCAGCAAATCTCGTACTGCATAATAGGCACGTTCATTGCGAAGCCGTATCTCAAAACGATTGATAATGTCGGCTTCTTCCAGCGGTGTTCCTAACTTGACGTACTGCTCATAGTCCTTTTCATAGATACAGAAATACACATCTGATTTCAATGAACCAAGATAAAGGGTACGCCCCATATATTCTCTGTCGTCCTCTCTGTGCTTGATAAGCTCGCCCGACTGGTAAAACTTATAACTTCTGGACTTTCCGATATATTCCCGTTTCCTGCATTTTTCCGCAAGCTCTGGAATATCCAAAATGCCCGTATGGTCGTTGATAGCAAGGTCGATACGCTTCATCACGCCACCGTCTACGAGTGCGTCCATAAGAAAGTCATACCAGCTTCTTTGCTGTGCCAGCAGGTAACTTTCAAACTGTCTGCAACCACGCCCCTTTAATTCTAAAAGGACACCTTTTTCTTCGTCAGCCGACGTATAGATAAAGATGTCCCCTAAAGAATAATGCTCCGTATAACTGTAATGTCCGTAATCTTCATGGAGCATATAATTGATATTCAGTTTTAATATGTCTTTGATGATGTGCTGTATATCCAGCGTGGGAAAACGAATTTTCACATAATCAAACAGCATGGTAAGCGGTGCTTCTGGATTGAACCTTGCCAGTTCTTTATGCAGAGTTTCCAGAAGTTCTTTTGACGGCTTCATTTTTCCACTTTCTATCTTGTTGAGATATTCCCTTGTGATACCAGAAGCCAACGCCAACCTGCCTTGTGAGATACCATAAGCAATCCGTTTCTCCCGTAATTCTTTTATCCATTGTTCTTCATTCAGAACCATACCCCCAATCTGTAAAGTGTGAAGTTTTTTTAGGCGACTTCACAACTGAATTTTGCTAGAAAACCATGCCAGAAGCCTTATGTTTCCTATGTTTTTCGTCTATTGTCTATTTGCAAACGTACCCCTCTGTTAGATACCGAGGGGTTTTACCTGCTGGCGTGGCTTACGCCACACCAGCAACGGCTAGTCCGTGCCGTCGCCTTTCGCTTCGCACGTCGCCGTCCCGTCCTGCCTTGCTTGTGCAAGAGAGCCGATAGTCTGCAAAAAATCATGTCCTTTCGGGACTAAAGGCGTGTAAAACTCACTGATAACACTTGTTCCCACATCACAATAGCCACGCCCTTTGATACGCTTCTGGAAAAACTGCTTTTTCACATCTGAACCAAACAGCATACCGTAACCTAATTCGCTGATACGCCCAAGTCCCACACGGAAATTGAAGTTATCTCTGATACCGTCCGAGAAATACTTTGCATCTGGACGCTGGCAGGCAACGATAAGGAAATAACCTGCTTGTCGCCCTAACATAACGATTTTCTTTAACTGGCTAAGTAGGCTCACGCTTTCTTTTGTCCCCAGCATTTCAAAAAATGCCACATATTCATCAAAGATAAGAAAGCAGGGTGCAGTCCCAGATAGGCGTAGTTTTCGCCCGTCTTATAGTTCGGGTGTCGCTTCATTTCCTCACTTCGCTGTACCATGCCCTCATAAAAGGCATTGACGCAATCTATCATTTCTTCTTTGGTGTGATACACATTTCCCATAACTGTCCCTAAGTCTGCAAGGTCAGCGTTCTTCGGGTCTAAGATATAAAGGACAGCGTTGGTATGCAGTAAGGCTTCAATGAGCGTCAGCAGAAAATAGGTTTTACCGCCACCAGTCCCACCAGCAATCAGAGCATGAGGGAGTGCGTCATATTCCCAGACAAGATTTTTCATCAGTCTAAGACAGCCGTTTTCTGCCCGTACTTCATCAATGGTAATGCGGTTCGCTATCATATCATAAAGCAGGGTATATTCGATATAGCCGTCATGCAGGGTCTTGTCGGTCAGCTCACAATACAAGCCACTTTCCAATTTATCCTCTAACCGTAAAAGCTGGTCTTGATATTTTCCTAATGTGATTTCACATCGGATATGAAGCAGTCCCTTTTCCATTTGATAATAAATCTTTGGAAACCAGACGATTTTTTCCCTTGATCTGCTTTGCAGGTCAGTAAAAAAAACGCTGTCTTGTATGGTATCGGCTTCATACCACTTATTTTCCAGTATCATTCTTGCCAGCTTTTGACGGTGCAGGAGCTTCTTGAAACTGTCATAACAGAAGCGGTAATACAGAAAAGCGACCAATGCACAAACACCAGTCGCTATCAGTATGGTTATGAAGTTGTAAGGGGAAAGCGTCAAGCCGTTCTCTAACAAGCTGAAATGCTCCCAATCAGTACACATGAACTGTTTTATATTTAGTAGCAAAAGAACCGCCACAAATACAAACAGAAGCGTTCCTATGGAAAAATGGTAGACAAGGTGCTTGTCGCTGGCTCTGATACGGTGTCCTTTGTTCCAAATCTTACGCATAAATCAATCACTCCTTTCTGGGTAAGAAAAAAGCAGTCAATCCTAAGACTAACTGCTTATATCATTATTCGTGTTTTTTCCCAACAATATAGGTTGTTACTAACATTCCTATCAGCAAAATAATTATAGCTGGATATTTTACAGTATTCCATAATGAAATGCCACCAACTAAAAAACTGATATAGCAAATAATAGGATATAGAATAGCAGTTCCTAATGTAAATACTCTAAATACTGTTAATACATATCCCCAGTTTGCATTATTAAAAGATAGCCCTGCCATGTGTATTCTGAAAATTCCTTGTGATACAAAATTAACTTTATTTGTATCATAATATGTCGGTAATAATTCTTTCGCAAAAATGCAAAGCCAACTTGCAAACAAAAGCATTAACAAAGATATATACAAACTATCTCCCATTTGTTCTATGGAAATTCCAGAAACAGTTAATAATATTGCCTCTATAACTACCACACCGATTGAGATAAGAAATGCAAATATCCAGTTCTTTTTTCGTTGATGAATTGTATCACGCAACGACAAGTCTAACGAGTTTACAACAAGAGTTTCTACCACATCACTATTTAATGTCTTGTTCTCTTTTAATTTTTCTCCTTGTAAAAGTTCTGTTACTGTAATACCAAGTATATCAGCAATAGGGATAAGTAATGTAACATTTGGCATACTGTTTCCACGTTCCCATTTACTAACTGTTTTATCCGACACAAACAACTTATCTGCTAAGTCCTTTTGTGTCATTTGTTTTTCTTTTCGCACTTCGGCTAAAAATTGTCCAAATTTTTCATTGTTGATTTGATACATTTGTGCCACCTCCTATCGTTATTTTAACCATTTACGATAAGGTAGGCAATCTACTAACGGGAGAGTACCTCTATTTTTCTAACTTATGAGGAGAATTTTTATTTTTTCGGCTGTCCCTGCGGTGTATGGTTCTGTGGACTTCCTGCGTTCTGGTTTCCTTTATTCTTCAATACAATATCCTCTGCCTTTACATACCAGTCCACATCTGCACCCGTATAGGTCTTTCGTGATACCGTATCGGCTACGGGATTGACAAGCTCCACAACTGCATTGTACGGAAATTCCCTTAACGGTACTTCTGGCGGTATAGACACGGGGATAATTCCACCATGCAGACTGCACTTCAAATCATAGATACGCTTTTTAAGCTGGGTACTCGGTGTCCCGTCCTCATTCTGTAAGAACACATCACGCACTGCTGTAAATTTTAATTCTCCAAATGTTTTCTCTTTGTCAATAACAAATCCGTTTGATAATCTCATAACTTCTTCACTCCTTTACTTTTCTTCAACTGCTACAATATCATCAGCAACTAATACATAATCGGTATGTCCCATATCCCCGATTGCGTAACCTCTGCCGTATAACTTCGGATTGACAAGTTTTACTTTCTGCTCATACTTGAACTTCTTTTCGCCAGCCTGCACGGGAATTTCTACCACAACATTTTCGCCTTTCTGTACGTCGGAATAAAGGTTATAGCCTCGTCTGGCTAAGACCCTGCGATTATTTTTATCTCTTTCAAAGACTGGCTCGCTTTCGCCTGCAAATTCAAGAGTTCCAAAAGACTGTGCCATATCTGGCACGACATATTTCATTTCCATATTGTTTTACCTCGTTTCTTTCTATATTTGATAAGTTTTTTAATTGTGATTTCTTATTCTGGCGGTTTGGGAAGTACCAGCAATCCCTCAGATAGTAAAGGGTAAAATCAATGCTTACGCACCCTTGACTATCCGTGTTCTTGCAGGTTGTAGGCAGACAAGCCAGAATAAGCAAAAATCTGCCGTTTGACAGCTTCGGCGGAGAGCGTGATTTTTCTTTCATCATACCGTTACCGCCTTATGATTTCTTCATTTTACGGCGTTTGTAAAGATATGTTCCAGCCAGTCCACCAGCAGACGCAAGCAACATCACAACAAATGCCATTACATTTGTACTGTCGCCCGTTTTGGGACTGTCGCTAGGTCTGTTAGGCTTTTCTGGTGTCGGTGGTGTTTCGGTTTTCTCTGGTTCTTCTGGCTTTTCCTTAAAAGTAATCGTCTGTCCCTTATCCTCAATATCCTTATGCTCGGTAACTTTCTTCGGCTCGTCTGGATTGCTTAAATCGTATAATTCCTCAAAAGTTACAAGCTGTTTGCCGTCAAGAGAAGTAGCGTCAAACGTAAAAGCAACTTCCACTTTCATAGTTTCGCTGTCAGCAATAAAAGTGTAATCACTTTCCACACGTTTTCCATTGATAAGAAGTTCTGCATTTTCTTCTTTCAACATCTGCCAGCCCACAAGTTTGTACTGTGTACCGACTTCTAAGCCCTCTAAGGTTACGGTATCAATGATTGTAACGTCTTTTCCTGCTTTAAGCTCTTTGTTGCCGTCCTTATCGGTAGCGGTAGTATGTATCTTGATGATACGCTCTGTGATAAGTACCGTTTGCCCGTCGTCCTCAATGTCTTTGTGTTCTGCAACTTTTATGGGTTCGTCTGGATTGCTGAAATCATATAATTCTTCAAAGGTAACAAGGTTTTTGCCACCTAAAGCAGACGCATTGAATGTATAGGAAATTTCCACTTTCATTTCTTCATCATCAGCGACAAAGGTATAATCGTTTTCTACACGTTTCCCGTCAATGATAAGCTCGGCGTTTTCTTCCTTTAACATCTGCCAGCCTTTCAACTGATACTTTGTGCCTTTTGTAAGTCCGTCTAATTTGACAGTATCAACGATTGTAACCTCTTTTCCTGCAAGGATAGTCTTTTCGCCGTCTTTGCTGGTCGCTGTGGTATGAATAGAGATTTCTTTCTCGTATTCATCAGTCAAAGTCCCTAAATCAATCACAAGATTATTTCTTGATACCACGATTTCAAAAGGTGGGATAAGCTCAAAGCCTTTGTTGCTTTCAGAGCGTAATTCCTCGATGATGTAGGTATCATAAGGTAACGCACCCTTGCTGTCGTCTGGTTCAGAAGTTCCAAACCATACACCGTCCTCGCTGGTCTTGCCTGCGTTTGTATTGTGCTTATGAGAAGCCCATTCAGCAGAAGTGGAGAATTGCCCGTTATCATCAGTTACCACTACATGATTTTCACCCGTCGTCTTGCTTGTGATCCTAAAGGGAACATTAGCAAGACGCTTGTGTGTACCTGCACCGATTTTTACACCCTCAATATCTCCACGCTTAATCTGATTATAGATAGAATGAGCTTTGTCGGTTAAGTCCACGATTTTTCCATTTTCTGTGATTGTAAAATCAATCGGTTTTGCACCGTCAGTTAAGTAACCATCGGGAGCTTCACTTTCAACGATACGGAATTTTCCATAGGGTAAGAGGTCAGCAGAAGTAGAAGCGATACCCTCAATATCGGTACGAATTATCTTTACCACTTCATTTTTCTTGTATAACTTACCCTCAACCAATACTACATTATCATTTAAGGAAATGATGTCAAAGGCAGTATCTTTCAAAGTGGCACTTCCTTGTGGTTTGGTATCGCCCGTTTCTAAATCTCGTTTCTGAATTTTGACACCGCCACGGATAACCTTGTCAGATACGGAAAACTGGTTATTTCCAGTTAATACGGCAAGGTCGCCGTCCTCGGTAATCTGTGTAAGGTATAAGCCTTTTATCTGTTCGAACTTATCGCCAGCCTGCATATATGCACCCTCTAACAAGTATCCGTTTGGAGCTTTTATTTCCTCAACGGTTAGTGTCCCAAGTGGAAAAACCGCTTTACCGTCCTGCATATAGAAACTGTCGCCAGATACTTTGTATGTGTCCGCTAATTTTGTGATGTAATGAGTTATCCCATTGCTATCAGTTTCAGCGATTGTCTTTGTAACCCATGTACGAGTAGCTTCGGCAGGGAGATTGTCTTTGTTATAGAAGCCTGCATAATACTTCCATGTAAATTCCGCACCTGCTAAAGAAGCATTCCCCTGCGGATTGTCTTTCTGTGTTTCCATATCTATCTTGAAAAGCTCAATCAAAGTGTCTGTTACTTTCGGTGTATCTGATACTTTCAAAGTCGCTGTTTTTCCAGCTTCAACCTTTAAGGAATATACAGTTTTATCTACTTTATATCCTGCTGGTGCGGATAATTCCTTGATATAGACTGTGCCTGCTTTTACCTCTACAACATCTGTATTTCCGTTTTCATTAGTCGTAAGGGTGGCAAGCTGTTTTGTGCAGTCCTTATCAGCAAAGACACCATAGGTTGCACCAGCGATTGAGTAATTCCCGTTACCGTCTGTAATGCTGGCATTACTAGAAGTCTTTTGCAGTTTTGCATTTCCAACATTCAGTTTCGCCCAGAATTGTCCCAATTCCTGCCCCTCGCCAGATAGATATAACCGCCACATTCATAGCGTCCTTTATTTTCTTTGACAAAGGCTTTTGCACCAGAGAAAACTTCGTCCTGCGTAGTCTTTGGAATTTCATCATAAGAAGCTCGCACGTTATCACATTGCCAGCCAAGATGTACGCTCAATTTCTGCCAGACAACACATTGTTCCAACAGATAGACTTGTTTATAGTTCAATTCCTTGTGAGCTTCGCCATACTGTTTGACATACTCTAAGGATAACGCCACATCTGAAATCTGGTCGGCACTCATGCGTGAGCTTGCGTCAGCTCTGGTCTTATAGCCGTTCTTAAAATCTGTATTGATGTCAATACAATAGGCAGTTTCGCCCTCGACTTTCATATAGCCCTCATTGAATGTCGAACCAATAGAACCGTCATTCATTACTTTTTCAATGATACCGACACGTTCTGCACTTTCCGTCCAGTATTGCTTGCTTTCTGCATGAACGGGTGTAGTCGGTAAAGCAGTAACGACAGTTGCAAGAGCTAAGAAGCCCGTACACAATCGTTTCCATGTCTTTTTCATAAATCTAATGCTCCTTTCATTTTGGGTATAAAAATAGACGCTCATTTCTGAACGTCTACATTATTGAAAGGCTTGTCCTCTCACACATATTTTATTTTAATAGGTACAACAGTTGCCTTTCTCCTTGTATTTTCGTTGTTTTCATTACTTGCGTTATCTACAACCCCCATGTCCGGCATCTACAGCAATCTTATATTGAGCCATAATATCTCCGATAACATTAATCATATTATTGTATGCAAAAGACATAATAAGCGTACCTGTCACATATATTTATCTTAAGATGAGAAAGAGGACAGATTATGAACGTTGGATATGTACATACATTTGAAGTGCCAGAAAATAATATTGATAAAGGCCGATTGAAGGTAAGTGTTGTCAATGAAGAAAATGTGCCAATTAAAGGAGCGGCTGTAAGACTGTCGTATACAGGAAATCCTGATAATATAATAGGAGAAAGTGGTACAGACGGAGACGGGATAAGTATATTTAACGACTTAAGAACGCCTCCAATTGAATATAGCATGGAACCGGGGAACAGGCAGCCATTTTCAGAGTATGACATAGCTGTAAGTGCGCCAGGATTTGATAATGTAAATATATCAGGCAGTGATATGTTTTCGGGGGCGCTAAGCATTCAGAATGTAAAGATGTCTGCAAGGGATAATTCACAGAATAATATAGTCATACCTGTTAACACATTATATGGAGATTACCCACCTAAGATTGATGAGGAAGAGATTAAGCCTATGGGACAGTCGGGTGAAATTGTGCTTGACAGAGTTGTTGTTCCTGAAATTGTAGTTGTACATGACGGACCGCCTAAAGATACTGAGGCAGATAATTATTATGTTACTTATAAGGACTATATTAAGAATGTGGCAAGCTCTGAAATATATTCAACATGGCCGAGGCAGACAATTGAGGCAAATGTGCTTGCTATTATGTCATTTACATTAAACCGGGTATATACAGAATGGTATAGAAACAAATTTTATGATTTTACAATAACATCATCAACTGCATATGACCAGAAATGGGTTAATGGAAGAAATGTGTTCGAAAGTATATCACAGGTAGTAGATGATATATTTGACAATTATATATCAAGACCTAATGTAAAGCAGCCAATACTTACACAGTATTGTGATGGAAAGAGGGTGACATGTCCTAACAGACTTTCACAGTGGGGAAGCAAGTATCTGGGAGATCAGAATTATTCATCGATTGATATATTAAGATATTATTATGGTCAGGATGTGTATATTAATGCGGCAGAACAGATAAGCGGAATTCCTTATTCATGGCCGGGAACTAATCTTGATATAGGTTCATCAGGACAGAAGGTAAGACAGCTTCAGGAACAGCTTAACCTTATAGGAGAGTATTATAGTTCTATTCCGGTCCTAAGTACTGATGGAATATATGGTGAGCAGACGGCAGCAGCGGTTAAGGAATTCCAGCGGATATTTAATCTGCCACAGTCAGGAATAACAGATTTCCCTACATGGTTTACAGTATCAGAAAAATATGTTGCACTTGCAGGACTGGCAGAATTATAAGAATGTTAATGAGGTATGTAAGGCTGTCACTTTGTGGCAGCCTTTTTAGGAGGAACATTTAAACAGCCTGTCCAAGACATGTCTTAATGTCATCTTCTGGATTGCTTATAAGTCTTAACTGGAAAGTGTCTACAAGGTACTGTAATACATTAGGGCTTAAGAATGCTGGAAGTGTCGGACCAAGATAAATATTCTTAATACCAAGGCTTAACAGGGCGAGAAGGTCTGCAACAGCCTTCTGCTCATACCATGAAACAATAAGAGATAAAGGAAGTCCATTGACATCTGTATCAAATGCATCTGCAAGGGCATTGGCAATAAGAATAGCAGAATATACATCATTACACTGTCCGATATCAAGAAGCCTTGGAAGTCCGGCAACTGTGCCGAAATCAAGCTTATTAAAACGATATTTGCCGCATGCAAGGGTGAGAATCATGCAGTCATCAGGAACCATAGTGGCAAAATCAGTAAAATAACTTCTGCCAGGTCTTGCACCATCACAGCCACCAATCAGGAAAAAATGTCGTATCTGTTTTGATTTTACTGCTTCAACAAGTTCGCCTGCATGAGATAGAGCAGCTTCATGTCCGAATCCTACTAGAATTTCTTTTACTTCCTGTTCTTCGGTAAATCCTCCAAGTTCAAGAGACTGTTTTATGATTTCAGAAAAATCCTTTTCACCGTCAGGCTTCTTTTCTATATATTTTATGCCATCCCAGCCTACAACATTAGTAGAATATATACGGTCTTTATATGTGTCTCTTGGACGCATGAGACAATTGGTTGTCATAAGGATACAGCCGGGAAGATTATCAAACTGTTTTTGCTGGTCCTGCCATGCGCCGCCAAAATTACCTACAAGATGCTTATATTTTTTAAGACCTTCATAACCATGGGAAGGGAGCATTTCCCCGTGGGTATATATATTAATGCCAAGGCCTTCGGTCTGTTTAAGAAGCATTTCAAGGTCTTTAAGGTCATGACCTGAAACAATGATGAAGGGACCTTTCTTAATGTGAACGTTGACCGGGTGTGGTGATGGATTACCATATATGGTTGTGTTTGCTTCATCAAGTTTTTTCATTACCTCAATAGCCATATCGCCTGTTTTAAGAGTCAGACGGATAAGTTCTTCGACAGTCAGGGTGTTATCTGTTATGGCTTCGAGTGCAATGATATAGAAATTGTCAACATTATCACTATAGTATGAAAGTTCCCTTGCCTGATGACCGTAGGCGCTTATTCCTTTAAGACCATAAAGAATAGTCTGTCTTAATGAGCGGATATCAGGATCCAGAGTTTTGTCGTACATAATGCCTGCCATTGGCGCGTCACGCAGCATATCAGCTTTAGTTTCTGGCAGTTCGTATGCAGCAGATGGGGTAATATAATCAGTTGTCCCTACTATATTTTTTAGATTATTTTTGATGTCCTGTGATTGTTTAAGAAGATGGACATGGTCATCTACATTGAAATTAACATTGGTAAGAGTGGTAAAAAGACAATTCTCAATAAAGCTGACAACGGATTTGTCAACATTAAGTCCTGAATCCAGAATATGTCTGGCATAGAAGCTGATACCTTTCAGCTGATAGATAAGCAAATCCTGAAGATTGGCTATTTCTGGCGTCTTTCCGCATACGCCGAGTTTAGTGCAGCCTTTTCCGCCGGCTGTCTGTTCACATTGATAGCAGAACATATCGTATCCAAGATCCATATTATTACTCATATAATACTCCTTTTTGATTCATAATTATTAATTAATATTATGAATCCTGAATATCTGATTTATTCATAAATTTGTATGATATGACAATTTAATGATATAAAATGTATGGTACAATATTATATAGAAAGAATATGTGACGGAATCCGTCACATCCTTATCAAAAAGGAGATACGTGTTATGCATATATCAAAGAATTCTGCAACTCAGATTGTTGAAGAAATTTCAAAACTTGTTAAACAGAATATTAATCTTATGGATGAGACAGGACATATAATTGCAAGTTGTGATAAATCCAGAATAGGGGATTTTCATTATGGTGCATATAAGATTATATCTGAAAATCTTGAGGAATATTATATTGATGAAGATGATTTATCAAAAGGTATAAAAAAAGGAATTAATCTTCCACTTGAACTTGATGGCGGAATAGTAGGAGTGATAGGAATGACAGGTGGATATGAAGAGGTTATAACGTCTGGAAAACTGTTAAAAAAGATGACGGAAATTCTTTTGATGGAGAGTCGTGCAAACTATAGACAGCTTATGAATAAGCGTGTAAGGAATGCTTTTTATGAAGAATGGCTTATAAATGGAGGATATAAGAATGCTGATTTAGAAGACCGTGGAATGGCTTTGGGAATAGATATTAATAAGCCAAGAAGAGTGTTTATTGCCAGCATAGATGAGTTGGACAACCTTAAAGATTCACAGCAGGGACAGTCTCAGATTGCAAAATTTGAAAATGATGTTGATGCATTTTTAAAGAGAAATAATTATAAAATGCATTTCAGGAATGCTTCAAGACAGATAATAATCATAGATAATATGGATACGGAAAATGTGGTTAAATTTGCAGGAGAGCTGGCAGAATATGTGTGGGAAAAAGATAAGTTTGAACTGAATATTGGTATAGATTCAGCCCAAAGCTATGATATGCATGAAGCTTATGTTGAAGCACATAGGGCATGGACGGCTGCAGCTGAAAAACATGAACAGATTATATGCTATGAGGATATTAGTCTTGAACTTTTAATAAGCAATGTACCGACAGAGATTAAGCTTGAATATTTAAAGAAGGTATTTAAAGATATGGATTATAATGATATATGTGAAAATATTGCGTTGATGAAAGCGTATTTTAATGCACAGGGATCAATACAGAAAGCAGCAGACAATCTGTATATTCATAAGAATACATTACAATACAGAATATCAAAACTGAAAGAAATAACAGGACTTGATGTCAGGAAACCAACAGAAAGTCCAGCGTTGTATCTGGCATACATAATTACTGATGAATTAATTAATGAAAAATATGATTTACCATTATTGTTACATAATACAAAATAAAAATGATATTATGTGCTGTGTAACATTTTGCTATTAAACTTTACATGCTATTATTGTGTCATACAAAGCACAAAGATTTGTGCAAACCGTACAACAATAAAAAAGAAATGAGGTGTTTTTATGACAGGAGTAGCATTAATAATTGCATTTGTCTTGGCTATCATTGTGATGATAGTTGCAATTTCTAAGTTTAAGGTTCATCCTTTCTTAGCAATTATGGCGGTATCACTTATTCTTGCAATGTTGGCAGGGATTCCATTTGTTGATACTGTAAAACCAGACGGAACGAAGGTGTCTGGAATTCCAACAGTTATAGGAGCTGGATTCTCAGGTACATTCAGCAGCATCGGTATTGTTATTATATTAGGTGCATTGATTGGATCGGTACTTGAAAAAACAGGAGCAGCATTGAAGCTGGCAGATATGGTAATTAAGGTAGTAGGAAAGAAAAGACCAGAACTTGCAATAGAGCTTATGGGCTGGGTTGTTTCAATTCCTGTGTTCTGTGACAGTGGTTTTGTAATTCTTAATCCAATAAGAAAAGCACTTGTAAAAAGAACAGCAGTTTCAAGTGTAGCAATGACAGTAGCACTTTCAGCAGGACTTTATATTTCTCATGTGTTTATTCCACCAACACCAGGTCCGATAGCAGCCGCTAATACACTTGGAGTTGGAGATAATCTTTTACTTGTAATGGGACTTGGTGTTGTATGTTCAATATTTCCTCTTATTGCAGGTCTTGTATATGCTAAGTTTATTGGAAAGAGAGTAAAGAGTGCTGATGAAGTAACAGACAATGGAGAGGTTACTAAGACATATGAAGAATTAGTTGCAGAGTATGGAAAGCTTCCTAATGGATTTAATGCGCTGGCTCCAATTCTTGTACCAATCATTCTTATGGCACTTGGTTCAATTTCATCAATGGCTGGCTGGACCGGCGCACTTGACATAGCATGCCAGTTCCTTGGAAAACCAATTATAGCACTTGCTGTTGGTACAATATTCGCAATAATACAGCTTGCAACAGCACATAAGATGTCCGATTTTTACAATATTACCAATGAGACATTAAAGACAGTTGGTCCTATACTTTTTGTAACAGCAGCCGGTGGTGTATTAGGAAAGGTTATTTCATCAAGCTCAATGGTTGCATTTATTACACAGCATGCAGAAGTGCTTTCAGCAGTTGGAATATTCTTCCCATTCCTTCTTGCAGCAATATTAAAGACAGCACAGGGTTCTTCGACAGTTGCAATTACAACAACGGCAGGTATCATTGCTCCACTGCTTGGTGCACTTGGACTTGCTTCACCTGTTAAGACAGTACTTTGTGTAATGGCTATAGGCGCTGGTGCCATGACAGTATCACATGCTAACGACTCATACTTCTGGGTAGTTACTAATTTTGGTGACATGGATCCTGAACAGGGATATAAGACACAGACGGTATGTACATTAATAATGGGTATTGCAGCAATGGTTGAAATATTTATTCTTTCATTGATTTTATAATATATTTATAATATAAATGTTACATAATGCGGCTATACTTATGAGAACTATATGGACTTATTAGTATGACCGCATTATTCTATATAATAAAAGTTATAATAATAATACATTTAGAACAATATCAGGAGGATTATATATGGTTATAGGCTTTGTTGGATTGGGAATAATGGGAAAACCGATGGCAAAGAATCTTTGCAGAGCTGGATACACATTGATTGTTAATGACCATCACAAGGAAAATGTCGATGAGCTTGTACAGGCAGGTGCCAGAAGTGGTGATTTAAAACAGATTGGCATGGAAAGTGATGTAGTTATAACAATGCTTCCAAACAGTCCACAGGTAAAGGATGTAATGCTTGGGGAAAATGGTATTGCAGGCTATATGAAAAAAGGAACATGTTTTATAGACATGAGTTCGATTAATCCTGTCGACAGCAGATATATTGGTGATGTATTAAAAGAAAAAGGAATTGATATGCTTGATGCCCCTGTGTCAGGAGGAGAACCTAAAGCAATAGATGGAACAGTTGCATTTATGGTTGGTGGAGATGAGAAAACATTTGATAAGTATAAACAGATTCTTACACATATGGGGTCATCAGTTACAAGATGTGGTGAACTTGGAGCTGGAAATACAACAAAACTTGCCAATCAGATACTTGTTGCATGTAATATCCAGGCAGTTTCTGAAAGTTTTATTCTGGCAAAGAAAGCAGGAGTAGATCCTAAATGTGTATTTGAGGCAATAAAAGGCGGACTTGCAGGTTCTACTGTTATGAATGCCAAAGTTCCAATGATGATAGAGGATAATGTAGAACCGGGCTTCAGAATTGATTTACATATTAAAGATTTGAATAATGCACTGGAGTGTGCACATAGTGTTGGAGCTCCAGTACCCATGACGGCACAGGTTCAGGAAATAATGCAGTATCTGCATAATAATGGAGATGGAAGCAGCGACCACAGTGCAATTATACATTATTATGAAAAACTGGCAGACACAAAATTATAAATGTTGTTGACAGGTTATTATAATGTCAGGAAGGAGAATCTTATGAATAAAGAATTAAGAGCGGTTGCAGACAATATAATTGATGCGGCAATTAAAGCAGTTCTTCCGGATGAAGCAGTTAAGAGAACACTTAATGATACTAAATTTGATGGAAAGGTTATTCTTGTAGCAGTAGGAAAAGCCGCATGGCAGATGGCAAAGGCGGCAAGTGACTGTCTGGGAGACAGAATAAATGAAGGAATTGTAATAACGAAGTATGGACATGTAAAAGAGCCGATTGAAAGAATAGAATGTTTTGAGGCAGGCCATCCTGTTCCAGATGAGAATTCATTTAAAGCAACACAGGCAGCTATTGAGATGGTAAGCGGACTCAATAAGAATGATACAGTGCTTTTTCTTCTTTCAGGTGGAGGAAGTGCTTTATTTGAGAAGCCGAAGATTACAGGAAAAGAATTGCAGGATATAACTAATCAGTTACTTGCATGCGGCGCGGATATTGTTGAGATTAATACGATAAGAAAACGCTTATCAGAAGTAAAGGGCGGACGGTTTGCAAAATTATGTGAACCGGCGCATGTATTATCAATAGTATTATCAGATATACTTGGTGACCCACTGGATATGATTGCTTCAGGTCCGGCATGTGCAGATACAACAACATGTGAAGAAGCATGGCACATTGTAGAAAAATATAATCTTAATATAAGTGCAGATGTAAAAAAGCTGATGGATATTGAAACACCAAAGAAACTGGATAACGTAACAACATTTATTAATGGAAGTGTGCGTGAATTATGCAGTGCAGTATCAAGGGAATGTTCAAAGTATGGATATGAACCAGTAATGCTTACGGACCAGTTATGCTGTCAGGCAAAAGAAGCCGGAAGTTTTCTTGCATCTATAGCAAAGACACATTGTAAGTCAGGAAAGAAGCTGGCATACATAGCAGGCGGAGAAACTGTTGTTAATATTACCGGACATGGTAAAGGCGGAAGAAATCAGGAGATTGCATTATCAGCAGCAGAAGGTATTAAGGGAATGTTAAATGCAGCAGTATTCAGTATAGGCAGCGATGGAACAGACGGACCTACGGATGCGGCAGGTGGATATAGCGATGGTGATACAGCAGGAGTCTTAAAGAATAAAGGAATAGATATATTTGAAGTGCTTAAGAATAATGATGCTTATAATGCATTGAAACTAACAGAGGGGCTTATTATAACAGGTCCTACGGGAACAAATGTTAATGATGTTTCTGTGCTTCTTATAGGATAATATATTAAAATAGTACTACTGTGAAAAACAATCCCAGTGGTACTATTTTTTTGGAAAAATATTTTTAAAATGTATGAATTTGTGTAATGATGGTTGCACCTAAACCTGACTTTAATATTATAATCTTAAAAATTAATATTAAACAAAGCGACAGCCCCTTTTTGTGCAAAACATTATTCAGCCTGTATGGATTATTTCTTTCGAGAACCGTATATTTCATGAACTTTGGATTCAAGCTCCGCTATTCTTGATTCCTGCTCTGCTTTATACTGTTCATATTCATCATTGGCAATCTGAGAGAGAGTTTCTTCATTCTCGAGTGCTTCAAATGCCTGTGAAAGAGTATATGAATTAATAGAGCCTTCGCTGATCTTACTGCTTAGTTCTTCAAGAAAGCCTGTTATAGTAGAATCATTAATAGTTCCATCCTGCATATCTGCAAAATCAAATATCATTACGGCATCATTATTAGTTGAAATAGCCTGATTAATCAGATTGGTAAAAGCATTTGACGAACGGATAAAGCTGTAGGAAATGTATAACATTCCATTAGAAGCAGTTCCTGATGCAAATGTTTCGTTATAGCAGACAAGATGGCTGTAATCATTATCAAGTAATGATTTACGGGCTTCATCTGTATCATATGTATGTCTTAAGAAAAATGTTTCTTTAAGATTATAATTATTCTTAGTAAGATTATTGCGGACTTTTATTGCAGATGCAAGGACATCATCATCAAAGGTCATGCCTGAAAGCAGAATGTCGTAATTGTTATTCTGTGATTTTCTTATTATAGAGTCCAGCTCTTTGCTGTCGATAGAACAGTCAGCAATTATTGTTGGCGTGAAATTATAACCGGTCATCAGTTCTCTGATTGTATCAATATCATTGGCAGAAGCAGGAACGAATGCAAGAGTAGCACCTGCATTGGAGTTATCTGGGCTGCCAAGCTTCTGCTTTCTTGACTGAAGCTCGGCGTATATGTCGTTGATTTCATCCTGATATGGAGCAGCTTCTTTTTCAAGATTATTTAGCTCGTTCTGATTCTGTCTCTGGCTTCTGACTGCGAAAAACGAGCAGACACAGAGAGCACACACTGCTATAGTAATTATAATTTCATATATTTTTTTCATCGTTATATACTCCATTCATTATTTTATAGGAAAGTGTATCTTAAGGTGTTGATAATGTCAATGTATAGCACATAAGTACAGAAGAAGCAACAGTAAAAAGGGTCGAGCCAAGGCTTTATATTTTTTTAATAAATTCATTAGCACTCACCTCTTGACAGTGCTAACAATGAGATGTATAACATCAATTGTAAGAGGAAAACAATAGTTAAACAGTGAAGTTAAGATTTCATTGTAGCAGAAGGAGGTAATCGTATGAACATTAATAAATTTACACAGAAGTCTATTGAGGCTGTTAACCAGTGCGAGAAGATTGCCTACGATTATGGTAATCAGGAGATTGATCAGGAACATTTTCTGTACAGTCTCTTAACTATAGAAGATAGTCTTATCGCGAGCCTGATAGAGAAGATGGGAATTGATAAGGACACATTTATTAAGAATATTGAGACTCTGCTTAGCCAGAAGAATAAGGTTTCAGGAAATGTACAGCTTTATGTAAGCAATGATCTTAATAAGGTTTTAGTAAATGCAGAAGATGAAGCAAAGAGAATGGGTGATGCATATGTTTCTGTTGAACACCTTATGCTTGCAATGATTGCAGCACCTAACAAGGGTATCAAGCAGCTTTTTAAGACATATGGAATTAACAGGGAATCATTCCTGTCAGCCCTTGCGACAGTAAGAGGCAACCAGAGTGTTACCTCGGATAATCCAGAGGCAACTTATGATACTCTTAGCAAATATGCTACTGACCTTGTAGAAAGAGCTAAGGACGGAAAGCTTGATCCGGTTATCGGTAGAGATAATGAAATAAGAAATGTAATAAGAATCCTTTCCCGTAAGACTAAGAACAATCCGGTTCTTATCGGTGAGCCTGGTGTTGGTAAAACAGCAGTTGTTGAAGGACTTGCACAGAGAATCGTGAGAGGTGATGTTCCAGAAGGCTTAAAGGATAAGAAGCTTTTTGCACTGGATATGGGCGCGCTTGTTGCAGGTGCAAAGTATCGTGGTGAGTTCGAAGAAAGACTTAAGGCTGTACTTGATGAGGTTAAGAAGTCTGAAGGTCAGATAATTCTATTTATTGATGAAATTCACACTATTGTCGGTGCAGGTAAGACAGAGGGTGCTATGGACGCAGGTAATATGTTAAAGCCAATGCTTGCCCGTGGTGAACTTCATTGTATAGGTGCTACAACTCTTGATGAGCACAGAGAGTATATCGAGAAAGATCCGGCACTTGAAAGACGATTCCAGCCAGTTATGGTTGATGAACCTACAGTTGAGGATACTATTTCAATTCTTCGAGGTCTTAAGGACAGATACGAAGTGTTCCATGGAGTTAAGATTACGGATGGTGCACTTGTAAGTGCAGCTACTTTGTCAGACAGATACATTTCAGACAGATTTCTACCAGATAAGGCTATTGACCTTGTAGATGAAGCATGTGCAATGATTAAGACTGAACTTGATTCAATGCCTGCAGAACTTGATGAGAAGAGAAGAAAGATTATGCAGCTTGAGATTGAGGAGGCTGCCCTTAAGAAAGAGACTGATAATCTTAGTAAGGAAAGACTTGACGCATTACAGAAGGAATTGTCTGAATTAAGGTCTGATTTCAATATCCAGAAAGCTAAATGGGACAGCGAGAAATCTTCTGTTGATCAGGTAAGCAAGTTAAAGGAAGAGATTGACAAGATTAATACCCAGATAGCACAGGCTAAGAGAGAATATGATCTTAATAAGGCAGCAGAGCTTCAGTATGGTAAGCTTCCACAGGCACAGAAGGCTTTGGAAGAAGCTGAAAAGAAGTCAAGTAACAGAGATATGAGCCTTGTTCATGAAAGTGTTACAGAGGAAGAGATTGCTAAGATTATATCAAGATGGACTGGTATTCCGGTTAGCAAGTTAAGTGAGTCTGAGAGACAGAAAACTCTTAATCTTGATGAACAGCTTCACAAGAGAGTTATAGGACAGGATGAAGGTGTTACTAAGGTAACAGAGGCAATCATAAGGTCTAAGGCTGGTATTAAAGACCCGACTAAGCCGATTGGTTCATTCCTGTTCTTAGGACCTACAGGTGTAGGTAAGACAGAGCTTGCAAAGGCACTGGCTGAGAGTCTGTTTGATGATGAATCTAATATTGTAAGACTTGATATGTCCGAGTACATGGAGAAGTATTCAGTATCCAGACTTATCGGAGCGCCTCCAGGATATGTAGGTTATGATGAGGGTGGACAGCTTACAGAAGCTGTAAGAAGAAAACCATATTCAGTTGTTCTTTTTGATGAAGTTGAGAAGGCACATCCAGATGTATTTAATGTCCTCTTACAGGTACTTGATGATGGTCGTATCACTGATTCACAGGGAAGAACTGTGGATTTCAAGAACACTATAATCATAATGACAAGTAACATTGGTTCTTCGTATCTGCTTGAAGGCATTAATCCTGATGGCTCAATCAAGCCAGAGGCAGAGGAAGCAGTTATGGGTGATTTAAAGAATCATTTCAGACCTGAATTCCTTAACCGTCTTGATGAGATAATTATGTTCAAGCCTCTTACTAAGGATAATATCAGCAATATTATCAATCTTCTTGTTGCAGATGTTAACAAGAGACTTGCAGATAAGGAACTTGAGATTGTTCTTACAGATGCAGCCAAGGATTTCATAGTTGAGAACGGATTTGACCCAATGTATGGTGCAAGACCGCTTAAGAGATATGTTCAGAAGACAGTTGAGACACTGGCTGCCAAGTTAATACTTGCAGGCAATATCAATACAGGTGATGATATTGTTATTGACCTTGTAGATGGAAAGCTGACAGCCAGAGCCGCTGCGAGGGCTGTTCAGGGATAAAGCCTGATATTGAAATAAAAGCCTACTAAACTATTGCGTAATGCAAGTTTAGTAGGCTTTTGCTGATTTATGAAGTGCTGTCAATCTATTTTAATCAGATTAAGACATATTTATACAGAACTAGATAAACTGATTCTTTTCAGTATTATACTCATAATTAATTGTCTTTAACTTATCAGTTATCTCTTTTTCTGAAACCATATAAGATTTGCACAGTTCCTCTAATGTATTGTAATTGTCTCGAAGTTGTGTATTGACAAAGCTTAAAAGCATAACAGGGTCTTTAGGCATAGAAAAATCCTCCTTATATTGTGTTTTCAGTGATGGTTCTATTGTTGTACTATTTAGTACAGCATGAATATTTTCCCATATTAAGCATATTCTGTAAATGTAAGGCTTGTATATAAAATTGTATTAATTTTAGTACATTTGTGGTTGCACTAAAATGATTACTATGTTATAATTTTAACAACCTAAAGAAAATGGACTACTTGAATAACTGAATATTAAACTATGGAGGTTTTGTTATGGGTAAGAAATGGGTGTATTTATTCACAGAGGGTAACGCAGATATGCGAGAGCTTCTCGGAGGTAAAGGCGCTAACTTGGCAGAGATGACTAATATCGGTCTTCCTGTACCACAGGGATTCACAATTACAACAGAAGCTTGTACCCAGTATTACGAGGATGGTAGAGAGATCAATGATGAGATCATGGGACAGATTAACGAACATATCGAGAAGATGGAACAGATTACAGGAAAGAAGTTTGGAGATATGGAGAATCCACTTTTAGTTTCTGTTCGTTCTGGAGCCAGAGCTTCAATGCCAGGAATGATGGATACTATTCTTAATCTTGGACTTAATGAGGCTGTTGTTAATGTTATTGCACAGAAGTCTGGCAATCCAAGATGGGCATGGGACTGCTACAGAAGATTCATTCAGATGTATTCAGATGTAGTTATGGAAGTTGGTAAGAAGTATTTTGAAGAGCTTATTGACAAGATGAAGGATGAGAGAGGGGTTAAGCTTGATGTAGAGCTTACAGCGGATGATCTTAAGGAGCTTGCAACACAGTTTAAGGCTGAATATAAGTCTAAGATTGGCAAGGATTTCCCAGATGATCCTAAGGAACAGTTATACGGAGCTATTAAAGCTGTATTCCGTTCATGGGACAACCCAAGAGCTAATGTATACAGAAGAGATAATGATATTCCTTATTCTTGGGGAACAGCAGTTAATGTACAGTCTATGGCATTTGGTAATATGGGGGATGACTGTGGAACTGGTGTTGCATTTACAAGAGATCCTGCAACTGGTGCTAAAGGACTTTTTGGAGAGTTCCTTACTAACGCACAGGGTGAAGATGTTGTTGCCGGCGTAAGAACTCCAATGCATATTCAGGAAATGAGTGAGAAGTTCCCAGAAGCATTTGAACAGTTTAAGAATGTGTGTGCAACTCTGGAGGAACATTACAGAGATATGCAGGACATGGAATTTACAGTAGAGCATGGTAAGCTGTTCATGTTACAGACACGTAATGGTAAGAGAACAGCACAGGCAGCATTAAAGATTGCATGTGACCTTGTAGATGAGGGAATGAGAACAGAGAAGGAAGCAGTTGCAATGATTGATCCTCGTAATCTTGATACACTTCTTCATCCACAGTTTGATGCAGCTGCACTTAAGGCTGCAACTCCAGCAGGAAGAGGTCTTGGAGCATCTCCTGGCGCTGCATGTGGTAAGATTGTTTTCTCAGCAGAAGACGCAGAAGAGTGGAATGCAAGAGGCGAGAAGGTTGTTCTTGTAAGACTTGAGACATCGCCAGAAGATATTACAGGTATGAAGGCTTCACAGGGTATTCTTACTGTAAGAGGAGGTATGACAAGCCATGCAGCGGTTGTTGCAAGAGGTATGGGAACCTGCTGTGTATCTGGCTGTGGTGATATTGCAATGGATGAAGCTAATAAGAAGTTCACACTTGCAGGCAAGGAATACCATGAAGGAGATTATATATCTATTGATGGTACAACAGGCAACATATATGATGGGCAGATTCCTACGGTTGATGCCAAGATTGCAGGAGAGTTTGGAAGAGTTATGGAGTGGGCTGATAAGTACAGAAAGTTAAAGGTTCGTACTAATGCAGATACTCCTAAGGATGCCAGGAAAGCAAGAGAACTTGGAGCAGAAGGTATCGGACTTTGCCGTACTGAACATATGTCTTCGAAGAGGACAGAATTGCAGCATTCAGAGAGATGATATGTTCTGATACTGTAGAAGAAAGAGAAGCAGCACTGGATAAGATTCTGCCATATCAGCAGGGAGATTTCGAAGCACTTTATGAGGCACTTGAAGGTAATCCTGTAACTATCAGATTCCTTGATCCACCTCTTCATGAATTTGTTCCTACAGAGGAAGAAGATATTAAGAAGTTAGCTGAATCACAGGGCAAGTCAGTAGAGACTATTAAGAATATTATTGCAAGTCTTCATGAGTTCAATCCAATGATGGGACACAGAGGATGCCGTCTTGCAGTAACATATCCAGAGATTGCCAAGATGCAGACAAGAGCTGTTATCAGAGCTGCAATCAATGTTAAGAAGGCACATCCAGACTGGAATGTTAAGCCTGAGATTATGATTCCGCTTATCTGTGAGGTTAAGGAATTAAAGTATGTAAAGAAGACTGTTGTTGAGACAGCAGATGAAGAGATTAAGGCAGCAGGAATCGACCTTGAATATGAGGTTGGTACTATGATTGAGATTCCAAGAGCTGCACTTACTGCTGATGAGATTGCTAAGGAAGCTGATTTCTTCTGCTTTGGTACTAACGATCTTACACAGATGACATTCGGATTTTCAAGAGATGACGCAGGTAAGTTCCTTAATGCATACTATGAATCTAAGATATTTGAGAATGATCCATTTGCAAAGCTTGACCAGAATGGTGTAGGTAAGCTTATGGAGATGACAATAAAGCTTGGAAGACCGGTTAATCCGAATCTTCACATAGGTATCTGTGGAGAGCATGGTGGAGATCCTTCATCAGTCGCATTCTGCCACAAGATAGGTCTTGATTATGTGAGCTGCTCACCATTCAGAGTACCTATTGCAAGACTTGCAGCAGCACAGGCTGCTATTGCAGAAGAGAAATAATCCAATTTCTGACCATAACACGAGTTTCGGGGCATGGAAGGCGAAAGCTTTTCATGCCCCGAAATGTTTAAAATGGATGTAAAATGGAATATTTTTTCATTGCCCTAAATTTTATTATGTTCTATAATAATATGAAAATATATATTGATTGGAGCGTATTATGGAACAAAAGAAAATCGAACCTATTCGTGATGCCAGAAAGCTTGGTAAAGCGAAGATGCTGATTCTTGGTATTCAGCATATGTTTGCCATGTTTGGCGCAACTATTCTTGTACCTATTCTGGTATCAGGATACTTTCAGGCTGCCTGTGGTGAGGAACTTACCAGAGGTCTGTCTGTATCAGTAACACTTTTCTGTGCAGGTTTTGGTACATTGATATTCCACCTGTGTACTAAATTCAAAGTACCTGCATTCTTAGGATCTTCCTTTGCATTTCTTGGTGGATTCTACACAGTAGCTAATCTTGACAGCGGTATGTATGCTGGAATGTCAGCTAATGATAAAGCTGCTTATGCATGTGGTGGTATATTTGTTGCCGGAATGCTTTACTTTGTACTTGCACTTATAATTAAGCTTGTTGGAGTCAACAGAGTTATGAAATTCCTTCCACCTGTAGTTACAGGACCTATCATTATATGTATCGGTCTTTCACTTGCAGGTTCAGCTATTACAAATGCTTCAACTAACTGGTTACTTGCATTTGTTGCACTTGCTGTAATTATTATATTCAATATATGGGGCAAGGGACTTTTCAAGATTATCCCTATTCTTATGGGTGTAGTAATTTCGTATGTATTTGCACTTATTCTTAATGCATGCGGAGTACATAATCCTGATGGTTCAGCAATACTTAATTTCTCATCAATTGCATCTGCTTCATGGGTAGGAATTCCAAAGTTCCAGTTTATGAAGTTTGATGTAACAGCAATCCTTGTAATGGCACCTATTGCTATTGCAACAATGATGGAGCATATCGGAGATATGTCAGCTATTTCGGCTACAGTTGAAGAAAACTACTTAGCAGATCCAGGTCTTCACAGAACACTTATTGGTGATGGTGTTGCAACAGCATTTGCAGGTGCAATTGGAGGTCCGGCTAATACTACATATGGTGAGAACACAGGAGTTCTTGAACTTTCTAAGGTATATGACCCAAGAGTAATCAGAATTGCAGCAGTATTTGCAATTATACTTTCATTCATACCTAAGTTTTCATCAGTTATATCAACTATGCCAACAGCAATTATCGGTGGTATATCATTCATGCTTTATGGTATGATTTCAGCTATCGGTGTAAGAAATGTTGTTGAGAACAAGGTTGACCTTACTAAGTCAAGAAACCTTATTATTGCAGGTGTTATATTTGTATGTGGTTTAGGCTTCGGTGGTGGACTTACATTTACAATCGGTGGAACATCTATAACACTTACAGCACTTGCAATCGCTGCTATAGCAGGTATTCTTCTTAATGCTATATTACCTGGTAATGATTATGAATTCGGTAAGAATCCAGCAGGTGACAGCAGCCGTGGAGTTTATGTTATGAACACAGACTCTGAAAAAGAAGAATCAGAAGATAATAAGTAAATAACAATAAAATTTGGAGGTACTTAATAATGATGGATTTTGAGAATGAGAAGAATATAACTATATTTACACATCCACTTATCCAGCATAAGATTTCAATTCTTAGAGATAAGAAAACAGGAACTAATGAATTCAGAAAGCTCGTTGAAGAAATAGCTATGCTTGAAGGCTTTGAGGCTTTATCAGACCTTCCGACAGAAGATGTTGAGATTGAGACACCTATTGAAACTTGTATGACACCTATGATTTCAGGCCGTAAGCTTGCAATTGTTCCTATCTTAAGGGCAGGGCTTGGTATGGTTCCTGGTGTACTTTCTCTTGTACCAACTGCTAAGGTTGGACATATTGGAATGTATCGTAATGAAGAGACACATGAGCCGGTACCATATTACTGCAAGCTTCCACATCCAATTGAGGAAAGAACTATTGTTGTAACAGATCCGATGCTTGCAACAGGTGGTTCGGCAGTTGATGCAATTGACCAGATAAAGAAGGTTGGCGGAAAGCAGATTAAGTTCATGTGTATCATAGCTGCCCCAGAGGGAGTTGAAAAGCTTCATAAGGCGCATCCAGATGTTCAGATATACATTGGACATCTTGACAGAGAGCTTAACGCAGATGCTTATATTTGCCCAGGACTTGGGGATGCCGGAGACCGAATCTTCGGAACTAAGTAAATAATTATGGGCATGTAATTGCTTTGTGTTAAGAGATATGATAGTGTGTAAAATGCGGCTCCCAACGGGAGCCGTTTTTGTAACTTATATTATTTAATTAAGGAGATTTCGATGAGCAAGGAGGAAAACAGAAAGAATTTTTCTAAATATGTATCGCAGAATATTCTCGGAATGATAGGGTTTTCATGCTACGTTCTTGCTGACTCGTATTTTATATCTATAGCAAAGGGAGCAGACGGACTTACAGCATTAAATCTTGTTATGCCATTATATAGTATAATATTCTCAATAGGTGAGATGATTGGCGTAGGCTCAGCTATAAGGTATGCGATTAGTAAGATTAAAAAAGATGCAGATGCAGATGATTATTTCTGGAATGCATTAATATGGTGCATAATATCAAGTATGATATTCGTTTTTGCCGGAATATTTTTCTCAGCAGATATCATGCGTGTTCTAGGAGCTGATGAACATATTGTGGCAGTTGGGAATAATTACACTAAGATATTCATGTGTTTTGCACCGATGTTTATGTGTAACTATGTGACTAATGCATTTGTGAGAAATGACGGAGCCCCGGGAATTGCCATGAGTGCAACACTTTTTAGCAGTCTGTTTAATATAGTGTTTGACTATATTCTCATGTTTCCGATGAATCTGGGAATGGAAGGTGCAGCACTGGCAACAGCTTTGTCGCCGATTATCGGTATGGGAATATGCAGCATACATTTCTTCTCTAAGAAAAGCAGTGTCAGGCTTGTTGTGTGTAAGCCTTCAGTAAGAAAACTTGTGGCAGGAAGCCAGCTTGGTGTATCGGCATTTGTAGGAGAGATGTCGTCAGCGGTCATTACACTTGCTTTTAATTTCGTAATACTTAAGCTGACTGGTAATGTCGGAGTAGCTGCATACGGAGTTGTGGCTAATATTGCAATTGTCACAACTGCGGTATTTAATGGTGTTGCACAGGGAAGTCAGCCACTTATAAGCAGTTGTTTCGGCATGGGAGACAAGGATGGATGTACACAGTTAAAACGAATGGGATATACAACAGCATTTGTACTTGCAGCGGTTATGTATAGTATATTGTTTATATTTGCAGAACAGTTTGTCGCAGTGTTTAACAGTGAAGGTTCAGAAATGTTAAGGCTTTACGCAACAGAAGGCGTTAAGTTATATTTTATTGGAATATTCTTTGCGGGAATTAATATTGTAGGTGGCGGTGCATTCAGTGCAACAGAGGATGCGTTTAAAGCGGCAGTTGTTTCTGTGGCAAGAGGGTTTGTGCTGATTTTAGGCGCGGTTTTTGTGATGTCAGCACTTTTTGGAATGACAGGTGTATGGCTTGCGTATGCTGTCGCTGAGGGAATAACAACATTTATAATGCTTGTAATGGCGCTGAGAGTGTGATAGAATATTTGCGGACAAAATTATCCCAGAGATTGGGAAAATATGAAAGGAGTCTATATAATTATGAGCAATATTGCAGACAAATTTGAAGAACTTGGAGTAATTCCAGTAGTAGTATTGAATGATGCTAAAGATGCACTTCCATTAGCTAAGGCTTTAGTTGAGGGTGGTCTTCCTTGTGCAGAGGTTACATTCCGTACAGCAGCAGCTGAGGAATCTATCCGTCTTATGCATGAAGCATATCCAGATATGGTACTTGCAGCAGGTACAGTACTTACAACAGAGCAGGTTGACAGAGCTGTAGCAGCTGGTGCTTCAGTTATCGTAAGCCCAGGATTTGATCCAGAAATCGTTGATTACTGTATTTCTAAGAACATTCCTGTTATGCCAGGTATCGTTACACCTTCAGAGCTTGCTCAGGCTGTTAAGAGAGGCCTTACAAGAGTTAAATTCTTCCCAGCTACAGCTGCAGGCGGAATCAAGATGATCAAGGCTATGTGCGCAGCTTACACTAATGTAAGAATCATGCCTACAGGTGGTATCAACACAGCTAACCTTGAGGAATTCTTATCATGCGATAAGATCTTCTGCTGTGGTGGTTCATGGATGGTTAAGGGTGATATGATTAAGGCAGGAGAATTTGACAAGATTAAGGATATGACAGCAGAGGCTGTTGCTCTTGTTAAGAAGATCCGTGGCTAATCACCAGTGATTGTTAATAGCAAATATACATATAAACCCCGTATTCTGTTTTGCAGTATACGGGGTTTTGTACGTATATTATGTTTTTTAGTGAATTACAGATTAGAAAAAATATTCTCAATTTCTTCATGCGGAAGTACAAGAGCAAATCTTACATGACCTTCGCCAAGGCTTCCGAAGCTGCTTCCTGGTGTACATAAAACACCAGTCTTATTAAGAAGTTCCATAACATAATCAGCTGAACTGGTATAACCCTCAGGAATGGCAGCCCATACAAACATTGTGCCTTTAACATCAGCAGGTTTAAGTCCAAGCTTCTTAATTCCAGCTACGAGAGCATTTCTTCTTAACTCATATTCGGCACGGTTGTCAGCGACATATCCTTGCGGACCGTTAAGTGCAGCAACAGCAGCTTTCTGATATATAAAACTTGTTCCATAGTCGAATTGTGAGCGGACAGTTTTGAATTTTCTTACGATTTCACGGTTTCCGATAAGGAATGAAAGGCGCAGGCCGGTAAGATTATAAGTCTTAGAAAGAGAGTTGAATTCAACTCCGACTTCCATAGCACCTTCGTGGCTTAAGAAAGAGCCGCCAATTTGTCCGTCATATATAATCTCAGAATATGCGTTGTCGTGAATAATAATGATGTTATATTTCTTAGCAAATGCGATGAGCTTATCATAGAATTCATCAGGTGCAGTAGCACATACAGGGTTCAATGGATAAGAAACAACCATCATTTTGGCTCTTTTTGCAGTGTCTTCATCAATAGAATCAAAATCTATAAGATAATCATTCTCTGGAAGAAGATTGTAATAAGCAATCTGTGCATCGCACAGGAATGGTCCAATCTCAAATATAGGATATCCCGGATTAGGAACTAAGCATAAATCTCCCGGATTGCATAAAGCAAGGGCAATATGAGCCATACCTTCCTGAGTTCCGAATACAGAGGTGACTTCATCAGGTGTGATAACGGTGTTGTAACGGCGTTTGTACCATTTGCATACAGCGTCAAGTAATTCATCAGTATCACCAAGTGAGTACTTGTAATTCTCAGGGTCAAGTGCTGCCTCTGAAACAACCTTCATAACAGATTCATCAGGCTTGAAATCAGGAGTTCCTACAGTAAAGTTATATACCGGCTTTCCCTGTGCAAGTCTGTCATTCTTTTTCTGATTAAGTATATTAAAAATGTTGCTGCCAAAGCGGTCAGCTCTCTTAGAAAATTCAATATTCATATGTATACTCCATTTCTTTAAATGCGTATCTGCATGCATTTTATCCAGACCCGAAATATAGAAAAATTTCAAGCCTATCGAATAAGATACTAGCATAATTAACAAAAGTCAATTTTAAGGTGTATTTTTTGGCGAAAATGTGATAGCTTTATATATGTAAGTAGAAATAAAAATAAGATATGGCGGTTTGCAAATGTTACATACAGGAACATTAAACGGTAGAATGCAGACAGAAAGGAAAGGTAGAAGATATGTCAGTACAGGATTATCTTAGTGCAGTAAAGATTGGTAAAAAAGAATATCATGCGTGTGTAAATAAGGGTACGTACCCATATCTTCCGGTTTTGGAGGATATTATTGATGAAAACACTATTGACAGAGAAGTCAGTCTTGGAAGTGACCAGATTCCGTTAAGACTTGTGGTTGGAACATGTACAGCAGGTAGAACTACTGCATTTGCAGACAACTTCATGCCTATACTTGACTGGGGAACAGAATTTTCAGCAAAGTGGGCTTCGCTTAGCGACAGTCAGGTGAATGAAGGAATAAGAGACGATATTAAAGTATATGAGTACATGAATAAGTTCTATGTGCTTGAAGGTAATAAAAGAGTCAGTGTACTTAAGTATTTTAAGGCAGTGACAGTAAGTGCACAGGTTATAAGAAAGATACCTAAATACAGTGATGATCCTGATGTTAAGATATATTATGAATTCATGGATTTTTATAAATCTACCAAGTTAAATGATATATATTTCAGTAAAGAGGGCAGTTTTACAACTCTTATGGAGCTGGTTGGAATTACACCAGGAGAACCAATGGATGAGGATGATAAGAAAGATCTTGTTTCGTGCTATCTTAATTTCAGGCTTGCTTATGAATCAAGAGGAGGGGATAAGTTTGATTTCCCAACAGGAGATTCATTTTTACGCTTCATTCATATTCACGGATATGATGCTGTTAAGAAGATGACTAAGTCTGAAATGGCAAAGAATGTCGCCAAGACATGGGCTGAATTCGAGCTTCTTGATGACAACAGCGAGGTGGAACTTAAGATGACGCCGGCAGCAGCACCTAAGAAGAATATATTAAGCTATCTGCTTCCAATGGGTGGAGGAGTTAAGAAGCTTAAGGTTGGATTTGTGTATGAAAAGACACCGCAGGATTCAGAGTGGTGTTATGCACATGAGCTTGGAAGACAGTATATTGATGATACATTTGGTGACCAGATAGAGACATATGTTGAGGAGAATGTGATACCGGAGCAGAGTGATGAGGCGGCAATCAACAGACTTATAGAGAAAGGCTGTGACCTTATATTCGTGACATCTTCGGCGATGAATATGGCTGGACTTAAAGCCGCAATTGCACATCCGTCAGTAAAGATTCTTGACTGTTCTCTTAACATTTCACATAAATATATCAGATCATATTATGCTAGAATGTTTGAAGCAAAGTTTATAACGGGAATTATTGCCGGTTCACTGGCTGATGACGATAATGTTGGTTATATAGCTGATAATCCGGTTTATGGGGCATGTGCGAATATTAATGCATTTGCATTGGGAGTAAAGTTTGTTAATCCAAGAGCCAAGGTTTACCTTGAATGGAACAGTATTAAGGATAATGATTCTGAGGGGAATCTTGCTAAGAAGAATATAAGCATCATTTCTAATCAGGATATGATAACTCCGGGCAAGAGTAAGAGAAAGTTTGGGTTGTATAAGGCAAGTAATTCAGATAAGCATCTGGCTATGCCTGTATGGCACTGGGGTGTTTTTTATGAGAAGCTTATCCAGAGCATTATGAGTGGTTCATGGAGCAAGGATGAGGACGGCGATAATGTAAAAGCACTTAATTACTGGTGGGGAATGTCGGCAGGAGTTGTTGATCTTATATATTCAGAGAGTCTGCCATCAGCAACTAAGAGACTTGTAAAGCTCTTTGAGAAAGAACTTAAGGAAGCAAGGTTCAGAGTGTTTGAGGGTGAATTAAAAGATCAGCATGGTAATATAAAGGTTGAAGAAGGGAAGCTTATTGATCCTGAACATATAATTACTATGGACTGGCTGCTTGATAATGTGGTTGGCAGACTGCCTCAGTATGATGAACTTACAGATAATGCAAAATTAAAAATGGCACTTCAGGGTGTTGTCAAAGAAGAAGAATAGAAAGCATGCTGCCTGCAGTGGTGGCTGGGGAATTATTAATGAAAATACTTGTGTTAGCGGATGTTGAATCAAAGTACTTATGGGATTATTTCGAAAAGGAAAAATTGGAAGGCATAGATCTTATACTTTCAGCAGGGGATTTAAAGCCCCAGTATCTGTCGTTTCTTGCATCATTTTCGAAAGTACCTATTCTTTATGTGCATGGCAATCATGATGACTGTTATGATATACAGCCACCAGATGGATGCATTGATATAGAGAATAAGATATATGTGTATAAAGGTGTCCGTATTATGGGACTTGGTGGTTCTATACGCTATAAGAAGGGAAAAAACCAGTATACACAGAAAGAGATGAATCACAGAATTAATAAAATGTGGCTTTCAATAAAGAAGAACAGGGGCTTTGATATACTGCTTACACATTCACCGGCAGCGGGCATAAGTGATGGACCAGATGAACCGCATAAGGGTTTTGAAGGCTTTAATTATCTTCTTGAAAAATACAAGCCTAAGTATTTTATTCATGGACATATCCATAAGACATATCAGGTTAAGTTCAAGCAGGAATATCAGTATAACGAGAATACCAGAATAATTAATGGGTATGAGAAATATATATTTGAATATCCGGATACATAATAGATACCATGATACGTTTATCCAATTGTAAATGTATCATGGTGTTTTTGCGTTTTGTATAAATTATTAATATATATGGTACCAAAGTACTATGTAATATAAGTTTATTGAAATGTCAAAATGTGATAAAATTTAATACAAAGTTAGTGTAATTTAAAATATATTGCACAAAGAAATGTATCAGGAGGAAAAATACAATGAAAAGATTTAAAGACATGAAAAGCAAATGGGCACTGATTCTTGCATTTGTAATGATTGTGAGCGTTGTCGTACCAGCAGTTCTGTTTTCAGCAACTGATAATGTTAATGCTGCAACAGGAAAATCTTATGACAAAACAAGTCTTTCTTACACAGGAACTTATACAGATATAAGCCTTAAGAAGGATGCAGATTTTAAGAATGCAAAGTATGTATCATCTTCAGATGAGATTATTAGTGCATTACAATCAGCTAAAGCTGGAGATGTAATCATAATCAAAGGTGGAACATACAAGTTTTCTACAAGTGTTATTGTTAATAACACAATTAATGGACAGGATGGTTCATACATAATTGTTAAAGCAGAAGATAATCATGATGTTAAGTTTGATTTTTCTGCACAGGTATTTAATAGTCAGAACAGAGGTTTTATACTTGATGGTGATTACTGGTATTTTGGCGGTATTAATTTCTATGGAGCTGGTGATAACGGAGTATTGCTTGCTGGTAATAATAACATTTTTGAAAGATGTGTATTTGAAGCAAACAGAGATACAGGTCTTCAGCTTTCAAGGTATGATACAACTGCTGCAACTAAAGATTTATGGCCATCTAACAATCTTATTATTAATTGTACAGCATTTAATAACTGTGATTTTCCTGAGCAGGGAGGTACAGGAGAGAATGCAGATGGATTTGCAGCAAAGCTTACATGTGGCGAGGGAAATGTCTTTGATGGATGTATATCATACTGCAATTCTGATGATGGATGGGATTTATATGCCAAGACAGCTACAGGACCAATAGGTGTCGTAACAATTAGAAACTGTGTAGCATTTGCCAATGGAACATTAACTAACGGCACGCATTATGCTAATGGTGATATGAATGGTTTCAAGCTTGGCGGTTCAGGTGTAGGTACACCACATAATGTACTTAATTGTCTGTCATTTGATAATGGAGCAACAGGATTTACAGATAACAATAATCCATCAGCACTTACACTTACTAATCTTACAGCATGGGGTAATGGAAAGAATGCCAAAAAGGGCAATTTCGTATGCTACAGAGCTGGTTCAGGGGCCGAATATTCAGGCCTTATTTCAGTAAATGCAGTTGATTCAGATAAGTTTATGGGTAATGTGAAGAATTCTATATATTATAATTCTAAGAAGTACTATCAGCTTTCAGGCGATTCATTTACACAGATTCTTAATACAAGCGCAGGATATAAGTCAGGAACAGTGGTGAATAACCCTTCAAGTGCATCTGGAACATTTAAGAATATTAATAATACAATTAAATATACAGATAATATTGACAAACTCTTAAGAAATGCAGATGGAACAATCAATATGAATGGTCTCTATGAGACAACAGGAAGTTATTCATCTATGGGTGCAAAGTTCAATGTTGCTAACCAGATTGTATATGTAACTGGTAAATCATCAGATAATGATAAAGAAACAGAGGGCAGTTCAGAAAATACATCAGAGACAACAACAGCGCAGGAGACAACAACAGCGCAGGAGACAACTAAGTCAGACGAACCGGTATCAAGTGCTGCACATGTAATGAATTTTACAACTGATATTACAGAACAGAACGCTTACTTTACTATTTCGGGTAATTATTCAGAAAGCAAGGGAAGTGTTATATACAACGGTATGACACTTACAAAGTGTCTTAAGATTGAAACTGCAACAAGCATATCATTTACATGTGATACAGATTCAGAACTTACACTTGTATTCAATAGTAATTTTGCTAAAAAGATTAAAATTGACGGAGTAAAGACTGCAGCAACTAATGGTATTGTTAAAGTTAAAGTTGCAAAGGGAACGCATACAATAACTAAGGGTGATACTACTAATCTCTTTTATATTTCTGTAGCACCACTTGGTTCTCAGCAGGAGACAACAACAGCAGCACAGCAGACAACAACAGCAGCACAGGAGACAACAACAGCAGCACAGCAGACAACTACAGTTGGTCAGGAGGAATCAGCAACTAAGGGTACAGAGCAGGAGATAACAACAGCCAAGACAGAAAAGACTTCAACTGCAGCAAGTGGAGAAGTATCTGATAACTCAACCAAAACAGGTGACAGCAGTCATGTAATGGTATACGTGATTGTACTTGCAGCATGTGTAATAATATGTGTGGGTGTAGTAGTATTTTCAGCTAAGAAAAAGAAATAATGCTAAAAAACTCAAAAATCTCTTGCATTATCCTATAGGCTGTGATATATTTTCTTAGACACAAAAACAAATGTCCGTCACAGAAAGACAGAACAGAGGGAAGTGTCTTTGAGATTTTATATATTGAAGGAGTTAAAAATGAGCGATAAGTTAAGAGTTGGTATCCTTGGCGGTACAGGTATGGTAGGACAGAGATTTATAACATTACTTGAGAATCATCCTTGGTTTGAGGTTGTTTTAGTAGCAGCTTCAGGACGTTCAGCAGGAAAGCTTTATGAAGATGCTGTTGAAGGACGCTGGAAGATGCAGACACCAATGCCAGAGTTCGTTAAGAAGATGACTGTATATGATATGGATAAGGATTTTGATGAAATTGTTTCTAAGGTGGATTTCGTATTCTGTGCAGTTAATATGCCTAAGGACCAGATTAAGGCTATAGAGGAAAGATATGCTAAGGCAGAAGTTCCAGTTGTTTCTAATAACAGTGCTAATCGTTGGACACCAGATGTTCCTATGGTTGTTCCAGAAATCAACCCAGAGCATCTTGAAGTTATTAAATATCAGAGAGAAAGACTTGGTACTAAGAGAGGATTTATCTGTGTTAAGCCTAACTGTTCAATCCAGAGCTACACACCTGCTCTTAATGCATTAAAGGAATTCGGACCAAAGCTTGTTGTTGCAACAACATATCAGGCAATCTCAGGTGCTGGTAAGACATTTGAACAGTGGCCAGAGATGGTTGAGAATATCATCCCTTATATTGGTGGCGAGGAAGAAAAGTCTGAGAAAGAGCCTTTAAGATTATGGGGTAAGATTGAGGATGGAAAGATTGTTCCTGCAAGTGATCCGGTTATCACATGTCAGTGTATCAGAGTTCCAGTTCTTGATGGACATACAGCAGCTGTATTTGTTAACTTTGAGAAGAAGCCAACTAAGGAACAGATTATTGAAAAGTGGAGAAGCTTCAAGGGAGTTCCACAGGAACTTAATCTTCCAAGTGCTCCAAAGCAGTTCATCCAGTATCTTGAAGAAGATGACCGTCCACAGGTTAAGCTTGATGTAAATTATGAGAACGGAATGGGTGTTTCACTTGGCCGTTTAAGAGAAGACAGTGTGTTTGATTATAAGTTTGTTGGCCTTTCACACAACACATTAAGAGGTGCAGCAGGTGGAGCTGTTCTTATTGCAGAGCTTCTTAAGGCACAGGGTTATATCACTCCTAAGGATGCAGAATAATTAAATTCTAATATACACACATACCAGAAAAGAGATGTCAGAGATGGCATCTCTTTTTACTTGCTTAAAAACCTATTATGATATAAAATTATGAAACGACTTAAAGAGTAAAGAGGGGACATTTACATTGAAGGAAAATTATTTTTACGCTATGCTGTCGAGAATGAAATATATTAACAGATGGGGACTTATGCAGAACACACGTCATGAGAATCTGTGTGAGCATAGTCTTGATGTAGCATTCATAGCACATGCATTAGGAATTATTAACAACGAGATATATGGTGGGGATATTAATGCTGAAAGACTTGCAATTCTAGGCATGTATCATGATGTGACAGAGATAATTACAGGTGATTTGCCAACTCCGGTAAAGTATTACAATCCGGTTATAAGAAATGCATATAAGGAAGTGGAGCATGTTGCAGAGGATCAGATGCTGTCAGGTCTTGGAACAGATATAAGAGAACGTTACAGAGGTGTGTTATCTGAGACAGAAGAGGAAGAAGCACTTTGGAAGTATGTCAAGGCTGCCGATAAGATGTCAGCTTATATCAAATGTCTTGAGGAAAAGAAGTCTGGCAACATGGATTTTGCTGATGCAGAAAAGACAATACATCAGGCTATTGTTGATATGAATATTCCGGAAGCAGATTATTTTATGAAAGAATATATACCGGCTTATATGGGAACTCTTGATGCTTCAGGAGAATAATAATTGTGTAATAGACACAGAAATGAGGGATATAATGGGAAAATCCGTATATATCGCGGAAAAACCAAGTGTAGCGCAGGAATTTGCAAAGGCATTGCACGTGAACTTCACAAGAAAAGACGGATATCTTGAGGGTGGAGACCATATTGTGACATGGTGTGTCGGACATCTGGTAACTATGAGCTATCCGGATGCTTATGACCCTAATCTTAAGAGATGGAGCTTTGATACGCTACCATTCATACCGAAGGAATTCAAGTATGAGGTTATACCTGCAGTTGCAAAACAGTTTAATATAGTTAAAGACATTCTTACAAGGGATGATGTTGAATATATATATGTATGTACCGATTCGGGACGCGAAGGAGAATATATATACAGGCTTGTGAGGCAGGAAGCAGGCGTTAAAGGCAAAAAAGAACGCCGCGTGTGGATTGATTCGCAGACCGAGGAAGAGATTCTTAAAGGGATTAATACTGCAAAGGATATATCTGAATATGATAATCTGAGTGATTCAGCGTATCTTCGTGCGAAGGAAGATTATCTTATGGGAATTAATTTCTCAAGAGTTCTTACATTGAAATATGGACGCAATATTGCCAATTATCTGCACCTTGACAGGGCGGTTGTATCTGTCGGAAGGGTTATGACATGTGTTCTTGGAATGGTAGTAAGAAGAGAACGGGAGATAAGAAGCTTTGTAAAGACACCTTTCTACAGAGTTATTGGACAGGCACAGGCTGAAAATTCAACATTTGATGCAGAATGGCGTGTAAGTGATAAGAGTATGTATGCTGGTACGCCATATTTATATAAGGATAATGGTTTTAAGGACAGGGAGAAGGCAGAGGAGCTGGTTAATTTCTTATCTGACCCGCTGCCAGCACAGGGAGTAGTTGATTCTATTGAGAGAAAAAAAGAAACCAAGAATCCACCACTTCTGTACAACCTTGCCGAGATTCAGAATGAATGCAGCAAGCTGTTTAAGATAAGCCCTGATGAGACTCTTAATATTATTCAGGAGCTGTATGAAAAGAAGCTAGTTACTTATCCAAGAACTGACGCGAGAGTGTTATCAACAGCGGTAAGTAAGGAGATACATAAGAATATAGGCGGACTCAGGAATTTTGCTCCTGTGAAGGAGATTGCAGAGCATATATTGCAGAATAATATGCAGAAGGGGATTGAAAAGACAAGATATTGCAACGATAAAGCAATAACAGACCATTATGCGATTATTCCGACAGGACAGGGCTTTAATAATCTTAAGACTTTGTCAGTCACAGCAGCCAGAACTTATGAGATAATTGTAAGAAGATTCTTAAGCATATTCTATCCACCAGCTATTTATCAGAAGGTAAGTATTGCCAGTGATGTGAAGAATGAAAAGCTGTATGCTTCATTTAAAGTGCTTGTAGATGAAGGGTATCTTAGCGTAGCTAAGAACTCATTTGCAAAGGCGAGAAATGATGCAAAAGTAAAGGATGATGATAGCGTCGATAATAAGGATGATAATAAATGTGATGCGGCTTTATTCGAGGTATTGAAAAAATACAGAAAAGGTTCTACAATCACATTTAATGGGTTTAATATCAAAGAAGGTGAAACTTCACCTCCAAAGAGATATAATTCAGGTTCTATTATTCTTGCAATGGAGAATGCAGGACAGCTTATTGAAGATGAGGAACTGCGGGCACAGATTAAGGGTAGTGGAATAGGAACAAGTGCTACAAGAGCAGAGATTCTTAAAAAACTTAATACTATTAAGTATATTTCTATTAATTCTAAGACACAGATTATTACGCCTACATTTTTAGGTGAGATAATATATGATGTTGTAGACAATTCTATCAGGCATCTGCTTAATCCGGAGCTTACGGCAAGCTGGGAAAAAGGACTTACAGGTGTAGCAGAGGGGAATATTACAGCAGATGAGTATATGGAGAAGCTTGATGGTTTTGTTTCAAGAAGAACAAGGGCTGTTATGGCATTAAGGAATCAGGCTGGTCTTGTAGGACTTTTTAATGATACGGCTAAGAATTATAAGTAAATGAATGAAAGGAATTAAATATATGTGCGGAATTGCAGGATATGTAGGAGACAGAGAAAGCGCAGATGTACTTGTAGATGCATTATCTAAGCTTGAATACAGAGGATATGATTCAGCAGGTATTGCAGTATTTGATCATGGTAATATCAAGGTTAAGAAGTGCAAGGGAAGACTTGCCAACCTTGTTGAGAAGATGGATGAAGAAGGAAAACCACAAGGACATGTTGGAATTGGCCATACAAGATGGGCTACACATGGGGAACCATCAGATATCAATTCACATCCACATGGCAATAAGAGAGTTACTATTGTACATAATGGTATTATTGAGAATTACAAGAAGCTTAAGGATTTTCTTATTGGAGAGGGATATAGCTTTGCAAGTGAAACAGATACTGAGGTTGCAGCAAAGTTGCTTGATTACTACTATGATGGGGATCCGATGAAGACTATTGCAAAGGTGTTATCAGAGATTAAGGGTTCATACGCACTTGGAATTATGTTCAGGGATTTCCCTGATGAAATATTTGCAGTAAGAAAGGACAGTCCTCTTATTGTTGGTGTTGGAGAACATGAGAATTTCATAGCATCTGATGTACCGGCTATTATTCATTACACAAGAGATTATTATCTTCTTGACCAGAATGAGATTGCAGTTATTAAGAAGGATTTAGTTAAGATATATGATGTTCATGGCAATGAGATACATAAGGAATTAAATACAGCTGACTGGGATGTTGATGCTGCAGAAAAGGGCGGTTATGCTCACTTTATGCTTAAGGAAATCCATGAGCAGCCAGATTCTGTAAAGAGAACTATCATGCCAAGAATTACAGATGATATGCCTGATTTCAGTGCCGAAGGATTCAATCCTGACAAGTTAAAAAGTTACAATAATATATATATTGTTGCGTGTGGTACAGCAATGCATGCCGGAATGGTTGGTAAATATATAATAGAGAAGATAGCAAGAGTATCTGTAACTGTTGATATTGCATCAGAGTTCAGATACAGAGATCCTCTTATTAATGAAGGTGACCTTATGATTGTTATATCACAGTCAGGTGAGACTGCTGATACTAAGGCTGCACTTGAACTTGCAAAACAGGCAGGCGCTGATACTATGGCAATCGTTAATGTTAAGGGTTCTTCAATTGCTAGAGAAGCAGATATGGTTGTATATACACATGCAGGTCCTGAGATTTCAGTTGCTTCAACTAAGGCATATATGGTTCAGATATCAGTTATGTATTTAATTGCATTTGAATTAGCTTATGCTAATGGAAAGATGGATGAGGCAGAATGCAGCAGATACACTAAGATGCTTGAAGAAGTACCTGAGGTTATTGAAGAAGCCATTGCACTTGAGAGTAAGTGTCAGTTTGCAGCTTCTAAGCTTATTAATGCAGACAGTCTTCTTTATATAGGACGAGGTCTTGATTATGCACTCAGTATGGAAGGCTCTCTTAAGTTAAAGGAGATATCTTATATTCATTCTGAATCATATGCGGCAGGAGAGCTTAAGCATGGAACTATCTCGCTTATTACAGAACAGATGCCTGTAATTGCAATAGCAACACAGAAGAATCTTGAGGAAAAGACTATAAGTAATATTAAGGAAGTTAAGTCAAGAGGCGCATTTGTAGTGCTTATTGCAGAACCAGAGCTTGATATTGAGGATGGAGTGGCAGATATTGTTATTAAGCTTCCACAGGCAGATCAGCTCCTTATGCCTATGGTTGCGGCAGTTCCGTTACAGCTTATTGCCTACTATACAGCAGTTCTTAAGGGCAACGATGTTGATAAGCCAAGAAACCTTGCAAAATCTGTTACTGTTGAATAATTGATATAAAGAGGATATTAGATATGAATAACGATGCATTAAAGATAAGTAATCTGTACGACCTTAATGAAACTATTGCGGCAAAAGTGTTTGAAGGCTGTACATATCCATGGGAAGTACTTGCAAAGATTGGTGATTTTATTGTAGAACTCGGCAATACCCTGCCGGAAGATGAATATGAGATGCGTGGGGAGAATATATGGGTTCACAGAACTGCAAATGTATTTCCATCAGCTTATATTGCAGGACCTGCAATTATTGGTAAAGATGCCGAGGTAAGACACTGTGCATTCATCCGTGGAAAAGCTATTGTAGGTGAGGGTGCTGTTGTAGGTAATTCAACTGAACTTAAGAATGTAATTCTTTTTAATAAGGTTCAGGTTCCGCATTATAATTATGTTGGTGACTCAATTCTTGGCTTCAAGGCTCATATGGGTGCAGGCTCAATAACATCTAATGTTAAGTCTGACAAGAAGCTTATTACTATTAAAGGACCTGACTGCAATATTGATACAGGTATCAAAAAGATTGGTGCTTTCCTTGGAGACAATGTTGAGGTTGGTTGTGGCAGCGTACTTAATCCTGGAACAATTGTTGGAAGAGAGAGTAATATTTATCCGCTTTCAAGCGTAAGAGGCTTTATTCCGGCAGGTTCTATATATAAGAAGCAGGGCGAAGTGGTGACTAAGAGATAATTATGTGAAATTTTTGTTTTATTAATGTAAAAATGTTGTGTCTCACATTGACTAATGCAAAAGTTTGTGAGAAAATAGTCAAGGCTTGGACGACGGCTTCTGGCCGTCGTTTCATTTATAGTAAACACTATGAATTACGAAAGGAGTAATAAGATGATTTACACACAGGAAGTAGAGAATATGTGTCCAGTAGCACAGGGCGTTCATCATGGAGCAGCTCCAGTGCCAACAGAAGGTAAATGGGTACAGAATAAGAAGGTTGAAGATATTTCAGGTTTTACACATGGTGTAGGCTGGTGTGCTCCTCAGCAGGGTGCATGTAAGCTTACTCTTAATGTTAAGGAAGGTATCATTCAGGAAGCTTTAGTTGAGACTATCGGATGTTCAGGTATGACACATTCAGCAGCTATGGCAGCAGAGATTTTACCAGGACTTACAGTTATGGAAGCTCTTAACACTGACCTTGTCTGTGATGCAATTAACACAGCTATGAGAGAGTTATTCTTACAGATCGTTTACGGAAGAACTCAGAGCGCATTCTCTGAGGGCGGACTTGCAGTTGGTGCTGGTCTTGAAGATCTTGGTAAGGGACTTCGTTCTCAGGTTGGTACTATGTATGGTACATTAAAGAAAGGTCCTCGTTACCTTGAGATGGCTGAAGGTTATGTAACAGGTATTGCCCTTGATAAGGACAACCAGATTATCGGTTACAAGTTTGTCAGCCTTGGTAAGATGACAGACTTCATTAAGAAGGGTGATGACCCTACAACAGCATATGAGAAGGCTTGCGGACAGTACGGAAGAGTTGCAGATGCTGTTAAGATTATTGACCCAAGAACAGATGAAGAAGTTAAGTAAGGAGGACAATTAGAATGGCTTTATTTGAATCATATGAGAGAAGAATAGATAAGATTACTTCAGTTCTTAACAGCTATGGTATAGCTAGTATTGAAGAAGCTGAAAAGATTACTAAGGATGCCGGATTAGATGTATATGCTATGGTTAAGGGTATCCAGCCAATTTGTTTTGAAAATGCATGCTGGGCTTACACAGTAGGTGCAGCAATCGCTATCAAGAAGGGTGCAAGAAAGGCTTCAGAAGCTGCTGCAGCTATCGGTGAAGGTCTTCAGGCATTCTGTATTCCAGGTTCAGTTGCTGACCAGAGAAAGGTTGGTCTTGGACATGGTAACTTAGGAAAGATGTTACTTGAAGAAGAGACAGAATGTTTTGCATTCCTTGCAGGTCATGAATCATTCGCTGCTGCTGAAGGTGCTATCGGTATTGCAGAGAAGGCTAACAAGGTTAGACAGAAACCTCTTAGAGTTATCCTTAACGGTCTTGGTAAGGATGCAGCTAAGATTATCTCAAGAATTAACGGATTCACATTCGTTGAGACAGAGATGGATTATTCAACAGGCGAAGTAAAGGAAATCTCTAGAACAGCATACTCAGATGGTCTTCGTTCTAAGGTTAACTGCTACGGTGCTAACGATGTAACAGAAGGTGTTGCAATCATGTGGAAGGAGAATGTTGATATCTCTATCACAGGTAACTCAACAAACCCTACAAGATTCCAGCATCCAGTTGCAGGTACATATAAGAAGGAAAGACTTGAAGCTGGCAAGAAGTACTTCTCAGTAGCTTCAGGTGGTGGTACAGGACGTACACTTCACCCAGATAACATGGCAGCAGGTCCTGCTTCTTATGGTATGACAGATACTATGGGACGTATGCACTCAGATGCTCAGTTCGCAGGTTCTTCATCAGTTCCAGCTCATGTTGAAATGATGGGATTAATCGGAATGGGTAACAACCCTATGGTTGGTGCTACTGTAGCTGTAGCTGTTTCCATCGAAGAAGCTGCTAAGAACGGTAAGTTCTAATAAATAAATACAAAACCTGTTAATAAAGGCTTTTGAGGGCTTTCATATCGAGTTTGTCTGATGTGAAAGCCCTCTTTTTGTTTAGTATTTGGCTTATTATTGTGGAATGAGAGAGGAGGATTAATGGCAATGTATATGCATAATATGACATCAGCGGAAAGAGTACAATGGGAGAAACTCACAGACGCAGTAAGACATGATTTTACCAGAATTGATACAGGAGATATACCAAGAGAAACTTTGGAAAAAGTTGTATGTGATATGACAAGGGAAGTGTTGATGTTATATTTGAATTCACAATAACTCTGGGTTTTTCTTGACATTTTAATAAGAAATGTATAATCTTTTACGGATGGATAAATGAAAAGGAATGGAAAGGAATATTATGAGCTTCTCAGTTAAGAAAATAAATGCGAAGCATATTGCATTTGCAGCCATGGCTATAGCACTGGCATTTGTAACTTCTATGATTAAAATAATTAAGCTGCCAATGGGTGGCTCTGTAACATTGTTCAGCATGTTTTTTATTGTACTTATTGGATATTGGTATGGGTTAAAGGCAGGATTAGCGTCTGCGATTGCATACGGGGTATTGCAGCTGCTGGTTGATCCATACATTCTGAATATTCCACAGGTAATGCTGGATTATATACTGGGATTTGGAATGCTTGGTTTATCAGGAATATTTTCAAAGTCAAAGAATGGACTGATTAAGGGGTATGTAATAGGAGCAGCTGGAAGGTTTGTCTGCTCATTTCTGTCAGGATGGATATTTTTTGCGGTATATACTCCGGAATTCTTTAATAGTGCAATACTTTATTCATTTGTTTACAATGTCTCATACATAGGTCTTGAAGCCGTAATAACTCTGATTGTTATATCACTGCCACCTGTCAATAAGGCACTTTCTTATGTTAAGAATAATCTTGTATAGGAAAGTTATATAGAAATAAAAAGCTCATGGGGATTAACAATATCCTCATGAGCTTTTTAGTCGGCGTGACAGGATTTGAACCTGCGGCCTCGTAGTCCCGAACCACGCGCTCTACCAAACTGAGCCACACGCCGATGCCTAAATGTGATTTATATATTATAGCGTATCTACAGAGAAGTGCAAGCAAAAAAGCAAAATATATTTACATATTTGGTATTATAACTTTAAAATCAGGAATGAACAGACTTGCAAAATGTATCATAAAAGGGCAAAATATATTCATATTATTTCATTAATTACTAATTGATTATTAAAGATGAGAAAGAAGGATAGATATGGGACACGAACTTACTAAGAATGATATCAAAAAGATGGAAGAAGAGATTGAGTACAGGATACATGAGGTAAGAAAGGCTGCACTTGATGATGTCAAGGAGACAAGGGCTCAGGGGGACTTAAGTGAGAATTTCGAGTATCATGCAGCAAAAAGGTTTAAGAACAAGAATGAGAGCAGAATAAGATACCTGCAGAGAACTATTAAGAATGCGACTGTTATTGATGATTCATCAGCAGATGATGAGGTTGGCGTTAATAATACGGTTGAGGTATTGTATGAGGATGATGAAAGCACGGAGACTATTAAGATTGTTACTACAATCAGGGCTGATTCGTTAAGCGGTATGATCAGTATAGAGTCGCCCCTAGGCAAGGCACTTCTTGGACATAAGAAGGGTGACAGGGTTCTTGTACAGGTTAATCCACAGGTTGAATATTATGTTGTTATAAAAGATATATCTAATACTGATGATTCTGATGATAACATAACAAGTTATTAATAAAATATAAAATATATATTATTAGGTTGACACGATAGCGGAATACTTATATAATCTTAATATACATTTGTTTGTGTAAGATTATTATAAGGGGTGCCGCTTTTGCAGTTTAATAAAGCACAGATTCAGGCTATACAACATAATAAAGGACCGTGTATGGTAATTGCAGGACCAGGTTCTGGAAAGACTACAGTTCTTACACACAGGGTAAGGTATCTTATCGACAGATGCGGGGTCAAGCCGTCTGATATTCTTGTTATTACATTTACTAAGGCTGCAGCAGAGCAGATGAAGTTTAAGTTTAAGGGGCTGTCAGAAGGTAGAAGTTCAGCAGTAACATTTGGCACATTTCATGCAGTATTTTTTACCATACTTAAGGCAGCATATAATTATTCTGCACGCTGCATTATTACGCCACAGGTACAGCATGAATTCGTGAAAGACCAGATACACAGGCTTGAATTGGAGTATGATGATGAGAAGGAAGCTGTAGATGGTGTTTTATCTGAGATAAGCCGTGTTAAGGGTGAGGCTGTTAATATAGATGAATATGAGAGCAGATGCATTCCGCCACAGAGCTTCAGAATAATATACATGGCTTATGATGATATGCTTGTAAGAAAGCATCTGATTGATTTTGATGACATGATTGTACAGTGCCGCGAGCTTCTGATGCAGAGAGAAGATTACAGGAGGGCGTGGCAGAATAAATATAAGTACATTCTGATAGATGAATTTCAGGATATTAATAAGGCACAGTTTGATGTTGTGAGGATTCTTGCTGATGAATACAGAAATCTTTTTGTGGTGGGGGATGATGACCAGAGTATATATGGATTCAGGGGTTCTGCTCCACAGATAATGTTAGATTTCAATAAGTATTATAGTGATGCAGTGAGAATTGACATGTGTATTAATTACAGGTCAACGGGCAATATTGTGTTTGCTTCAAGGGCTGTAGCAGAGGAGAATGAGCATCGTTATTATAAAGATATAACGACGTACAATTCACAAGGAGATACTGTGTCTGTATATGAATTTAACAGTCTGAATGATGAGAAAGCATTTCTTGTATCAGAGATAAGAAGACTGATTGATACTGGAATAGCTGCTGATGACATTGCTGTGTTATCAAGAACTAATGTAATTGGGAATATGTATATGTCAAGGCTTGAAAGTGATGGAATTCCATGCTGCGATTACTCGGTAGTACAGGATATATATGAGCACTGGATAAGTAAGGATATTCTTACATATATAAGGATAGCACTTGGCAGCAGGGAAAGAATAGATTTTCTGCGGATTATTAATAAGCCGCTCCGATATATAAGCCGTTCATATATTACACAGCCGGCAGATATTAATGCATTGAAGAGAGGCTATGAGGGGAATGAACAGATGAGTAAACAGGTAGAAAAGCTGGTGTCTGATATTAGTATGATAAGAAGTATGCCTCCATTTGCAGCTGTTAATTATATAAGAAAGGGTGTTGGTTATGATGAGTATATAAGGAATTATATATATGAACACAAGGCTGATAAGGAAGAATTATATAATGTGCTTGATGAACTGGCACACAGGGCTTCACAGTATATGAATCTGTCACAATGGCTTGATGGTATTGCAGAATACATCAGGCAGTGCGATAAAGACAGACAGAATAATACATCAGACGGTGTGCATATGCTTACAATGCACAGCTCTAAAGGTCTTGAATATAAGATTGTGATGGTGATGGATGTATGTGAGGGAATAATACCGTATAATAAGGCGGTTTTAGATGAGCAGATAGAAGAGGAGAGAAGACTTTTTTATGTTGCTATGACAAGGGCAAAAGAAAAGTTGTATCTTCTGTACCCCAAGCAGAGATACAACAAAGATACAACCCGGTCACGCTTTATAGAAGAGCTTCTTACTGCTCGTTATCCTCTTCTTCGTACAGATCTTCATATTCCATAGCATCTAATTCTTCATCAAATGCTTCAGATACAAGCTCATATTCTTCATCAGATTCAATATTCTCAAGTACAGGTTCGTTGTCGCCTTCAACCTTGTATCTATAAAGATATACCTCATCGTTGTCTGCAGCTTCACCCTCAAGTGGAAGAAGTGCGATATAGTCGTTATCTCCAGCAGGGAATATGCGTATTATTGCACATTCACATTCTGTGTTATCGTCAAGCATAAGAGTTACTGTGTTATATTCCTGATTATTATTCTCCATAATGTCTCCGTTCTGCCAGTAATGGCTTTAGTATTTTCTCTACTCTAACAAATATTATGTATAAAAGCAATGAAAATAAAGAAAAAACACTTGCCATTTTATTATGTAAGGTGTATATTATGCATAAGTTAATAATTTAAGTCAAAGGGGACGATTTTAGCAACAACGCTAGGATTGTCCCCTTTTTGGTTAAATTAATAGCATTTACAACGAATATTATAATCTGGAGGTTCACGCCATGGATAAAATCGATAAGAAGATAATTACATTATTACAGCAGAATGCAAGAATGCCATTAAAGGCACTCGCCGAGAATGTTTTCCTTTCATCACCGGCTGTTTCAGCAAGAATTGAGAGACTTGAGAAGGAAGAGATTATTGAAGGATATGAAGTTAAGATTAATCAGTTAAAGCTGGGATATCATATAACAGCATTTATTAATCTTGAAGTTGCTCCTGTGCAGAAACCGGATTTCTATCCATTTATCAAGTCATGCCCTAATGTTGTTGAATGTAACTGTGTAACAGGTAATTATTCAATGCTATTAAAGGTTATGTTCCCGAGCACTATGGAACTTGATACATTTATCGGCCAGCTTCAGAAATTCGGAAGAACAAGCACACAGATTGTGTTCTCAACACCTGTTGCGCCAAGAGGTATTGATGTTAATCAGGAGATGCCTACAGATAATTAATCAAAAGTTCATAATTATTTCACCTATTAGCACTGTCAGACACTTGCTGTTTTGGCAGTGTTTTTGTTATAATTATCTAAGTTTAAATTTCGTGTTACGAGGAGGAATTATGAGTAAGGCTTCAGATATATTAGATAATGTAAGTAAGGTGATTGTGGGAAAGAGAAATGTTTCGGAACTTGTTCTGACAAGTATTATTGCCGGTGGGCATGTTCTTCTTGAAGATGTTCCGGGAACAGGAAAGACTATGATGGCGAAATCATTTGCCAAAAGTATAGATGGTGAATTTTCAAGAATTCAGTTTACACCAGACCTTTTGCCGTCTGATATAACAGGCGTACATGTGTACAACCAGAAAGAGGGGGAGTTCGTATTCAGAAGAGGTCCTGTATTTGCTAATGTTATTCTTGCTGATGAGATTAACAGAGCAACACCGAGAACTCAGTCGGCACTTCTTGAGTGTATGGAAGAACATCAGGTTACTGTTGATGGAGAATATTCTAAACTGGCAGAACCTTTTATAGTAATTGCAACGCAGAATCCAATTGAAACAGCAGGAACATATCAGCTTCCAGAGGCACAGCTTGACAGATTCCTTATGAAGATTAATATGGGATACCCGGAAAAAGATGATGAGGTACTCATTCTTAACAGATTCCTTACATCTAATCCAGAAATAACTCTTGAAAAAGTGGCAACCTGTGAGGATATTATTGCAATGAAGGAAGATGCTAAGAATGTATACATTCATCCGGTGCTTATTGAGTATATTGTTGAACTTGCAAGAATGACAAGAAATGAAGAAAATGTATTAACAGGTGTCAGTCCAAGAGGAACACTTGGCATGCTGAATGCTGCAAGAGCATATGCGTATGTATCAGGAAGAGATTATGTTGTGCCAGAGGATATTAAGATTTTGGCACCATATGTATGGGCACACAGACTTGTTTTACAGGCTGGTTTTATGAACAGAGATAATAAAGAACAAATCATAGGCAATGTTGTCTCGAAAACAGCAGTTCCTACTGAAGATTGGAATAGATAATGAATGTTTTGTTAATGCTTTTAGGTGTACTGATTGTGTACCTTGCTGTAAAGCTTGTGTACAGATATAACTGGAATAAAAATCTTACAGTGAGTCTTGAATTTGATAAAAAGCATGTGGTTAAGGATGATATTGTTAATATTACAGAAGTTGTTACTAATGCCAAGAGACTGCCACTTCCTTGTATTAATCTTAAATTTCAGGCTGCAAGAGAATTGCTTTTTACAGGTTCAGATACTAATTCAAGCGTATCGGATAAGACTTACCGTAATGATGTATTTTCTCTTCTTTCTAATCAGAGAATTACAAGAAAGGTTCCTGTCAGGTGCACAAGAAGGGGCGTTTACCGCATTTCAGGCCTTGAGATTGTATTTTCCGGCTTGTTTATGAATGAAATTAATGTTCTAAAGACTGGTAATAACTGTGAAATAACAGTATATCCAAAACCGGCAGACCCGACAGTGTTAAAACCAGTGAACAGCAGGATTTCAGGAGAAGTAGAACGAAAAAAATATATGCTTGAAGATCCATTTGTATTCAGAGGAATAAGAGACTATACGGGTAATGACAGCCTTAAGAATGTCAACTGGAAAGCAACGGCAAGAACCGGCAATCTTATGGTTAATGAATATGATGAGTCTGTCAGCCGGAATGTATGCATTCTGCTAAATCTCGAAGAAGACGGAGTGTTAAGGTATGATGCGGTTGACGAACAGGCTATAAGTATTGCAGCAGGAATATCACAGATGCTAATTGCATGTGGAATAAATGTTTCAATGCTCAGCAATGGATGTGATGTTGATACAAAGAGTCCGGTTGTAATAAATAATGGTTCTGGAACAGGACATCTCAATAATATTAATACTGCACTTGCAAGAATTGATACAGGAATTGCTATGGAAGAATACTCTGCTATGCTTGAAAAAATTCTTGAGCCGGATAATATGAGAATAGAAAGTGGATATGTATATGTTTTATCTCTGCAAGCAGAAGAAAGAAATTGCAGAGTGTTATTAATAAAATCAGCAGGCTTCAGGCGGATATGGTATGGATTGTACCACATTTTCCAGGAGATGATTATGGACTGGAATTATGTGATTTTGAGCCGGTTGGATGGGAAGTTAAGTGAGGAGAAGCAATATGAGTGAGTCTGTTGCGCGTTCAGGAAATAAAACATTATATGCGGCACGGTCAGTTGTGGAATTACTTAGTCAGTGTGTTGTTTTTATGGCATTTGCTGCAATGATAATTCTAGGGGTTGTTAAAAAATCTGATGAATATATTTTATATGCCACGCTGGTTACTATTCCTGTAGTTATTACATTTTTTGCAAGAAAATATATAAAGTCGTTGTTTCTTTTTGCAATGATTCATATAGTACTTATTGCAGCAGCAATTATGCTTGGAAGAACAGATGCTGAAAGTACGGCATATTTTGTAAGTGTGTTTGTTGTATGTGTACGATCTGTAAGTGTAAGGATTGCTAATGTAAGAAAAACTGAATATATGAAGGAGTCGCGGTTCAGCACTAAAACAGAAGATGTTAATGATGATGAAAAGAAAGCGGTAATGCAGACAACAGAGAGAATGTCAGTGGTGTATTGCATTGTTATGATTGTTGGAAGTACATTTGGAGGACAGAATGGCAGTACAAAACTTGTAAGTTTTGAATCTTTGATGTTTGCCCTTTTTATAATTCTTTTCCTTATAGGGAATCAGCTTAAAGGAGTTAATGATTTATTTATAAGTAATACAGGTAAATCCGAATTCCCAGCAAGAAGAATAACAGGCATTAATATGGCAACTGTGGCTGTTGTAGCTGTATTAATGATAATGGGAATGCTTCTGTTCTACAGAGGAGATGGTGGTAATATATTTGCACTGATGGGAAGTATCTTAGGTGTAGTATTCAGACCGCTTCTTAAATTGCTGCTCATGCTTATGAAAGAAAATGACGAAGCTCTGCCTCAGCAGCCAACTCAACCAATTAATAAGGATGATGCTTTGTATGACGAAACAGAGATAAAAGAATATGCGGATAATCCTGTTATGCAGGCAGTTTTCGTTGCTTTCACAGTGGTTATTATTACAGGGTTATTGATTGCTGTTATATATGTTATTGTAAGATATGCGAGAAAGTTCAAGGAATCAGGGGATGATAATGGAGATGAAGTTGAATTCATAGGAACAGGCAGGCATGAAAGAAAAATCAGAAGGTCTAAGCATGCTGTGGAGAAAACCAATCTTGCGGTTAATATGCAATATAGAAAAGCATTTAAAAATGCAGCGATGCCGGATAAGAGAAAAAGAAAAGAAAAGATGGCTGCAAAAAGTTTGGCTTATATGCAGCCTGAGGATATCACAAGAAATAATATTACTTCAAATGCTGTGACTGCTGAAAGAATTACAAGAAGTTATGAAAAAGCAAGATATTCTGATAAGAATATTTCCAAAGAAGAACTTGAATTTATGCTTGACTTTATAAAAAATGACAAGTATAATAAGCATACATAATAAGTAAATGCTGTGAAGAGGACTATTAGATAGGAACCAGAGTCAGAGAACTGCCGGGTGGTGCGAGGCAGTCGAAGGAACTTATTGAACTCGCCTTGGAGCTGCTACCTGAAATCATTATGAGAAGTAGGAGTAGCCGGAAGCCAACCGTTATAGTGGACAGAATATAATGCAATACATTTGTTGTACGTATTCAGTGAGTGCATAGCATAGCTATGAAGAAGAGTGGTAACGCGTGAGATTTATCTTTCGTCTCTTTGGGTAGAATTGCCCATGGACGAAAGATTTTTTTATGCTTATCTTTAAGGAAGCCTTTACTTATTAACAATACATATTTATATTTTCAGGAGGTTTTAGGAATGTTTGATTACAGACAGTATGAAAGAGGCTATTTTATGCCACCAGTTAAGTGCAATGACTGGGTTAACAAGGAGTATGTTGATAAGGCACCAATCTGGTGTTCGGTTGATTTAAGAGATGGTAACCAGGCTCTTGTTGAACCTATGAGTCTTGATGAAAAGCTTGAATTCTTCCAGATGTTAGTTGAAGTTGGATTTAAGGAAATTGAGATTGGTTTCCCTGCAGCTTCTGAGACAGAATATGAGTTCTGCCGTACACTTATTGAGAAGAATATGATTCCTGATGATGTTACAATCCAGGTTCTTACCCAGGCAAGACCACATATTATTAAGAAGACATTTGAAGCCGTAAAGGGTGCTCCGAGAGCAATAGTTCATGTATATAATTCTACTTCATTAGCACAGAGAGAACAGGTATTCAAGAAGTCTAAGGAAGAAGTTAAGCAGATTGCTATTGAAGGTGCTAAGTTATTAAAGGAACTTGCTGAAGCTGATGGAGGAAACTTCCTTTTTGAATACAGTCCAGAGAGCTTTACAGGAACAGAACCAGAGTATGCACTTGAGGTATGCAACGCTGTTGTTGATATCTGGCAGCCAACTCCTGATAAGAAATGTATCATCAATCTTCCTGCTACAGTTGAGATGTCACTTCCACATGTATTTGCAAGCCAGATTGAATATATGTCTAAATACATGCACAACAGAGAAAATGTTATTATTTCTCTTCATCCACATAATGACCGTTCGACAGGTGTTGCTGATGCAGAGTTAGGACTTCTTGCAGGAGCAGATAGAATTGAGGGAACACTTTTTGGTAATGGTGAGAGAACAGGTAATGTAGATATTATTACACTTGCGATGAATATGTATATGCAGGGTGTTAATCCTGAACTCAATCTTTCTGATATGCCACATCTTGCAGAAGTATTTGAAAGACTTACACAGATGAAGATTGATGACCGCCATCCATGGTGTGGTAAGCTTGTATTTGCAGCTTTCTCAGGTTCACATCAGGATGCTATATCTAAGGGAATGCATTACAGAATAGAAAATGATCCTAATAAATGGACAGTTCCATATCTTCCAATTAATCCGGAAGATGTAGGACGTACATATGATTCAGATGTTATAAGAATTAACAGCCAGTCTGGTAAGGGTGGTGTTGCTTATGTCCTTGAACATAATTATGGAATGATTGTTCCTAAGGCTATGAGAGAAGATCTGGGTTATGCTGTTAAAGATGTATCGGATGTTAATCATAAGGAACTTTCAGCAGATGAAGTTCTTGAGATATTTGAGAAGAGATATAAGAAATACACACCAGTATTCAAGATTTCTGAAGTACATTTCAAGCAGATTAATGGAATACAGACAGTCGTAACTATTAATGAGAATGGTGAGAAGTACAATGTTGAAGATGGCGGTAATGGTCGTCTTGATGCTGTAAGTAATGCTCTTGCCAGCCACTTTGGAAAGCCTTGCGATATCTTCTGTTATGAAGAACATTCATTAAAGAAGGGTTCTGATTCTAGTGCCATTGCATATGTTGGTATCACAGGAGATGATGGAAAGAATTACTTTGGTATTGGTATAGACCATGATATCATCAGAGCTTCTATTGATGCGTTAGAGTCAGCCATGAACAGAAGTCTTGAAGCTTAATATATTATTTAATTGAATAATCTGTAATAGTACCCATGTCCTTAACGTATACTAGAATGATAACGATTAAGGAACATGGGTTGTTTTATTTATGTAGAATTAAAAAATCCCCCTCAAAGGGGGAAGCGGTACTATAGTACTAATGCTATTATACGCTTGTGGGGAGAAAATATAGTTAAAGGGGTAAAACTATTGATTCAAACATTTCGGAGGGATGGTAATGTTTTTAAGAAAACGATTAAGTAGTTTGAGTGCAAAGTCGAAGAAAATTATTAGTGGTGTTCTTGTTGCAGTAATGGTTGCTGGTTCTGTGATTGCGGGAACTTCATTAAAGGCTGGGGCATATTCTAAGACACAGGATGTACTTGATGAACTGTTAGGAGCAGCTAAGCCATATGGTGTGGTTGCAGATGAATTTAAGAACGCTAATCATAATCAGACATGTTTTGCAACCAATAATCTTGTCATAACAGACCAGTGGCTGAGTGCCTGGCTGGATATGAGTGTGGGAACAACTTATATCAGAAGTTTTGATAACACAGGTTCGGCTGAGGTGTTTATTGACAGGAATGCATTTAATAATCTTGTTCTAGGAACAGATTACGATTATGTTCCGACGGAGAACAAGTGTTATATTAAAGGTGCTGACGGAAAAAGAACAGGGGCTGTCATTAACGTCAACAACTGTAAAGATACAATCAATGTTTATTATGCTGAAGATTATATGGACGTAACTGCAGCACTTGATAAGGTGTATGACAATTTTAAAGAATATGCAGATATTTCTGATGAAGAAGCTGACATCGTTATCAAAGCTAATGATGAGAAAAAGATTGATCTTTCATCATTTAAGGATAAGCAGATTGTAGTTGTTAATATGTATGCAAGTAATTATAAAGACTGGCAGGGCAATAAAGTATCAACTTATTATGGAGAAGGTCAGTTAAGTATAACTAATAAGGCTGATGGTCAGTTTGTTATTATGAATCTTTTAGGTGCAGATGGAGATGCAGAGGTTAAGAGATTCAGCATTAATGGAAAGAATTCAGGCGGATTAACAGATGTTGATATATCTGATACAGTAATATTTAATGCTGTTAATGTTTCAGGTAAGCTCAACATGGGGGAGATATGTGGTATAGTAGTTGCTCCAAGAGCAGATGTTACACTTACATCAACATGCAATGGAAGGGCAATTGCAAATACATTCGTTAATATTAATGGTCAGATGCATTTCATATCTGATTGCCAGCAGGAAGGTACAACAGCAAAGGAAACTGCTGCTGAGACAAAGGTTGATGAGTCCACAAAGATTGCTGAAGAGACTAAGGTAAATGAGACAACAAAGGCAGCTGAAGAAACAAAGGTAAATGAGACAACAAAGGCAGTTGAAGAAACTACAGTAAGTGATACAACAAAGGCTGATGCAGTAATTAAAGCTGATGATACAACAAAAGCTGAAGAGTCGATAAAGACAGGGGATGCGACTAAGAAAGCTGATGATATATCAGGCACAGATGTTACTAAGAAGAGTGGCGAAGTTGCTGGAGATGAAGAACAGGTAACAGGAAAAGACGGAGTGGCAATTGATGGTTCAAGAGTAAGAAAGAATGGTGAAGTTGCTGCTAATGAAGAAGTTGTAAAGACAGGTGACAACAATCATGTCTGGGTATATGTTATAGTTCTTGTAGCAGCAGTTGTTATATTCGGAACAGTTATTGTTATAAGCAAGAAGAATAATAAAAAATAATATTTACTATTAATTATTATTAAGGCACAGCATATATTGTTGTGCCTTTTTTATTGGAGTGGTATTGAAGCACTCTGTTTTTTTATGCTATAATGCAATATGTATGAGTCAAAGTAGGCTCTAAACACAAAATACAGTGAAGAACAAGGAGATGGAAGTTTTATGAAACATTTGATACTTGCATCGGGTTCACCAAGACGAAGAGAATTAATGAGTCAGGTAGGACTTGATTTTACTGTTGTTACAAGTGATGCAGATGAGAATATTAAAGAGATGGAGCCGGAAGATTATGTAAGAGAATTATCTTCTGCTAAGGCACAGTCTGTATTAGAGCAATATGCAGATAAAGAGGATTCTGTAATTGTTATAGGTGCAGATACTATTGTTTACCATAAGGGAGAGATTCTTACCAAGCCTAAGAATGAAGAGGATGCATTCAGAATACTTAAGTCTTTAGAAGGTCAGATACATCAGGTGTATACAGGTGTAACTATATGCAGTGCACATAAGAATGTAAGTTTTTATGAAAAGACTGATGTGTGGGTATATGATATGACTGATGAGGAAATCAGGGATTACATTAGCACAGGAGAGCCTATGGATAAGGCTGGTGCATATGGCATTCAGGGAAAATTCGCAGCATACATTAAGGGGATTGAAGGCGACTATAATAACGTTGTCGGACTGCCTGTTGCAAGACTTGTACATGAGCTTAAAGTATTTTAAGGAGAAAACATATGGTTAAATTCGTAGCAAGTGACCTTGATGGGACACTGCTTCTTAACGGAGCACAGAGCATTGATGAATCGGCTATACAGTATATCAATAAACTTGTTGACAAAGGCGTTATATTCGCACCAGCTAGTGGCAGGCAGATAACGAGTCTTAAGAGACTTTTTGGCGCTGTCAGTGATAAGCTTGCATATATTGCAGAGAATGGTGCTCTTGTGGAATACAAGGGTGAAACTATTGGAAAGACTGCGATGGATAGGAAGCTTGCGTTAGAGATAATTGAGGATGTAATTGAGCAGCCTAATTGTGAGGTGCTTGTATCAGGAGAACATACGGCATATATTAAGCCTAAGTCTGAAGAATATTATTACAGAATGACAAAAGTGGTCAATTATCATACTACATTAGTCGATAAGTTTACTGACATTGATGAGGATATATTAAAGATAGCTGTGTGTGATATGACAGGAATCAAGAACTCTAAAGAACATTTTATTAACAAATGGAGTGATAAGGCTTCAGTACTTGTATCAGGAGAACTTTACTTAGACCTTATGGATACTAATGTCAATAAGGGGAGAGGAATTGAACAGATACAGAAATATTTCAGCTTAAAACCTGAAGAATGTATGGCATTTGGTGATAATTATAATGATATCGCTATGTTGGATAAGGTATATTATTCATATGTTATGGAGAAAGCTATAGAAGATGTTAAGAAACACGGGCGTTTCGTAACAGGATGGGTAGAAGGAACATTAAGAGAGCAATTTAAGGATATAAGATAAGGAGATTTAAGTTATGGATAAACATATTGATGAGTGTGCGAAGGTGTTTTTAAGAGATCAGAAACAGCTTTTCGATGAGCCTGTTGCATATGATTTACAGGAGGCTAAGGAATTCTTAGAGGACTGTATGGCAGTATACTGCAAGGATATTAAAGAGTTAAGAGAAGTTATGGATGATGAAGGTATGGATGTATCTGATTTAAGCAATGATGAGCTTCTTGAGCAGTTAGAAGTATTCAAGCTTGATAATGGCGGATATTTCTTCGTGGAAGGATAGTACAGATGCGTATAAATGTTGTATGTGTAGGCAAGATTAAGGAAAAGTTTTATACCCAGGCAGTTGATGAGTATTCCAAGAGACTTTCAAGATATTGTAAGTTGGATATAGTTGAACTGGCTGATGAGAAAACACCGGATAATGCAAGTAATGTTGTCAATGAACAGATTAAGAATAAGGAAGGGGAGAGAATCCTTTCTGTCATTAAAGATGATGCTTATGTATGTGCACTTGCAATAGAAGGAAAAATGCTTGATTCTGTTGAACTTTCTGAGAAGATTGACAGACTTGGAATAGAAGGAACAAGTAACATAACATTTGTAATAGGAGGCTCTTTGGGACTTGCAGATGCAGTACTTAAGAGAGCTGATTATAAGCTGAGTTTTTCAAGGATGACATTTCCACACCAGCTTATGAGAGTTATTCTTTTGGAACAGATATACAGGGCTTACAGGATTATGAAGAATGAGCCATATCACAAATAATTAAAGAGGATAGAATATGAAAAGAAGAAAAAAACCATTTATTATATTAGCAGTTATTCTTGTTGTAGTTTTATTGGTTGCAGGATATATTAAGTTCTTTAATGGACGTCTGATATATTTTACAACAGGAATGAAGAGCGGTGAGCTTATTAAGACAGCAGGACAGAAGATAACTTATACATGCGAGGCAGATATTCTCATGTCTGATGTGAAGAAGGAATATGAGGAAATGTTTGGCAGTAATATATGGAGAGAGAAAATTGGTGATGCTGATTTTGAAAGCTATATTAAGGACCAGATTAAGAGTAAGTTAATGCGCGTCAAGGCTATGAATGTTAAGGCTAAGGAACGCGGTGTTGTGCTTGGAAGAGAAGAAAAAGATTCTGTGGGTAAGGCTGTTGATGCATTTTACAATGAATTAACAGAATCGCAGATAAGCAGTACAGGAATAACTAAGGATAAACTGAATACAATGTTTACTGAATTTGCAATAGCACAGAAACTCTACGATGACCTTACTTCCAGCATGGATATTGAAGTAAGCGCAGATGAGGCAAGAGTTATTGATATCCAGTATATTGTATCAGATTCAGAGGAAGATATTAATAAAGCATATAATCTTGTGAATTCAGGAAGTTCATTCTTTGCTGTTGCCAAGGAATACAATGCGGATGGCGAATATGAGTACGAACTGAAACGTGGCGAGATGGATGCAGCATTTGAAAAAGCAGCATTCAATCTGTCTACTGGTGAGATGAGCAGTATAGTTGAGTCAGCAGGCAGATATTACATTATAAGATGTACATCGGATAATGATAAGGCTAAGACCGAGGTTAATAAGTCTGCAATTCTTGAAAAGAGAAAGTTAGAGCAGTTTAATACTGATTTTGAGAAATATGAAGCTGGTATATATATGGAATTTAATAATAGCGAATGGAAGAAATTAAGTATTCAGGATGCGTATACGTTGGGAAGCAGCTTTGAGGATACTTTCAATGCGTATTTTGGAAAGTAAAGAGGAGAGTAATTAATAATGGCAGCTAATAAATATGATGCTAACAGTATATCAATACTGGAGGGTCTTGAAGCGGTAAGAATGAGACCAGGTATGTATATTGGAAGTGTCGGAACAAAAGGTCTTAATCATCTTATATATGAGATTGCGGATAATTCAGTGGATGAACATCTTGCGGGTTTTTGTACACAGATAAATGTAACTCTTAATGATGATGGAACAGCAACTATCAAGGATAATGGACGAGGTATTCCTATCGGAATCCATCCTAAAGCCGGAATACCTGCGGTTGAGGTTGTATTTACAGTACTTCATGCAGGCGGCAAGTTCGGAGATGGCGGATATAAGATATCAGGAGGACTTCACGGCGTTGGTGCATCTGTAGTTAATGCACTTTCTGTATGGCTTGAGGTTGAGATAAGAGTTGATGGTGGTGTGTACAAGCAAAGATACGAGCGTGGAAAAGCAACAGCGCCGCTTGAAAAGATTGGTACATGCAGAAAAAATGATACTGGTACAACTGTTACATTTCTTCCTGATGGAGAAATATTTGAAAAGACTAGATTCAAAGCAGACGCGATAAAGAGCAGGCTTCATGAGACTGCATATCTTAATCCGGGGCTTACAATTGAGTTTGAAGATAAGAGAAAGGGCAGTGAGGATAAGGAAACTTTCCATGAGCCTGACGGACTTAAGGCATATATCAAAGACCTTAACAATGGCAAAGAGACAGTATGCAATATCGTCTACTTTAAGAAGAAGCAGGAAGATATTGAGGTTGAAGTAGCATTTCAGTTTGTTAATGAATTTGAGGAAAATATTCTTGGCTTCTGTAATAACATATACACTCAGGAGGGTGGAACGCATATTACAGGCTTTAAGACCAAGTTTACAATGATTATCAACCAGTATGCGAGAGAACTTGGCATCTTAAAGGATAAGGATGCGAACTTTACAGGTCTTGATGTAAGAAATGGTATGACTGCAGTTGTTGCAGTTAAGCACCCTGCACCAAGATTTGAGGGACAGACCAAGACCAAGCTTGATAATCCGGATGCTGGTACAGTTGTTGCAAATGTAACAGGAGACGAGGTACAGCTTTATTTCGACAGACATTTGGACGACCTTAATGCAGTAATTGCATGTGCCGAAAAATCTGCGAAGATAAGAAAAGCGGAAGAAAAAGCCAAGACAAATATGCTTACAAAGCAGAAGTTCTCTATAGACAGCAACGGAAAGCTTGCCAACTGTGAGAGCAAGAATCCGGAGGAATGTGAGGTGTTCATTGTTGAGGGAGATTCAGCTGGAGGTTCAGCAAAGACTGCAAGAAACAGAAGAACTCAGGCAATTCTTCCAATCAGAGGTAAGATTCTTAATGTTGAAAAGGCAAGTATAGATAAGGTACTTGCCAATGCCGAGATTAAGACAATGATTAATTCATTCAACTGTGGATTTTTAGAGGGCTACGGCAATGACTTTGATATCAGCAGATTAAGATATAATAAGATTATTATCATGACTGATGCCGATGTGGATGGAGCACATATTGATACACTGCTTCTTACATTTTTCTACAGATTCATGCCTGAGCTTATTAATCAGGGACATGTATATATTGCTACACCACCTCTTTATAAGGTTGTTCCTAAGAAGGGCGAGGGTGAATATCTATATGATGACAAGGCACTTGAGGATTACAGAAAGAAGCATACTTCAGGAACATTTACACTTCAGAGATACAAAGGTCTTGGAGAGATGGATCCTGACCAGCTATGGGAGACAACTCTTAATCCTGAAACAAGAATTTTAAAGCAGGTTGAGATTGAGGACGCTAGGCTTGCAACTGAGGTTACAGCAATGCTTATGGGTACAGATGTACCACCTAGAAGAGAATTTATATATACGCATGCTAATGAAGCTGAGATTGATGCGTAAAAGCTAAAGGAGTAGAAAATGGCTGAGAAGATTATAAGGACTGAGTATTCTGAGGTTATGCAGAAGTCCTATATAGATTATTCCATGAGCGTTATTACAGCAAGAGCACTTCCTGATGTAAGGGACGGTTTAAAGCCGGTACAGAGAAGAGTGCTGTATGCCATGGACCAGTTGGGGCTTAATTACGACAAGCCTCACAGAAAGTCTGCACGTATCGTTGGTGATACAATGGGTAAATACCATCCACATGGTGACAGTTCAATATATGAGACACTTGTTGTACTTTCACAGGATTTTAAGAAGGGTATGGCGCTTGTTGACGGACACGGAAACTTTGGCTCTATCGAAGGTGACGGAGCTGCCGCCATGCGATATACAGAAGCTAAGTTAAAGAAGTTCACACAGGATGTATATCTTGCTGACCTTGATAAAAATGTTGTGGATTTCGTGCCTAACTTTGATGAGACAGAAAAAGAGCCTGAGGTTCTTCCTGTAAGAGTACCTAATCTGCTTGTAAATGGTGCAGATGGTATTGCGGTTGGTATGACAACTAATATCCCTCCACACAATCTTTCAGAGGTTGTTGATGCAGTATGTGCATATATGGATAATGAGGATATCACAACAGACGAGCTTATGCAGCTCTGCCCTGGGCCGGATTTTCCTACAGGTGGAATTGTAATTAATAAAAGCGAGCTTGGTGCAATATATGAGACTGGAACAGGTAAGATTAAGTTAAGAGGCAAGGTTGTATTTGAGCCTGCCAAGAACCGTTCTGAGAAGGACAAGCTTGTTATTACAGAGATTCCATATACAATGATTGGTGCTAACATAGGTAAATTTATATCTGATGTTGTAAGCCTTATAGAAACTAAGAAAACTACCGATATTGTCGACATTTCCAATGAATCTTCTAAGGAAGGAATAAGAATTGTCCTTGAACTTAAGAAGAACGCTGATGTCAAGAATCTTGAAAATCTTCTTTACAAGAAGACCAAGTTGGAAGATACATTTGGCGTAAATATGCTGGCTATCGTTGATGGAAGACCTGAGACCTTAGGTATTAAGGATATAATAAAACACCACATTAATTTCCAGTATGAGCTTGCTACAAGAAAGTACACAACACTTCTTGAAAAGGAGAAGGCTAACAGGGAGATTAAGGAAGGTCTTATAAGAGCATGTGATATTATTGACCTTATTATCGAGATATTACGAGGCAGTGCTAATCTTAAGATGGCTAAGGACTGCCTTGTCAATGGTAATGTCGAGGGAATCAAGTTTAAGTCAGAGCAGTCAAAAAAGCAGGCTGCAGGTCTTGATTTCACAGAGAGACAGGCTGGCGCAATATTAGAAATGCGTCTGTATAAGCTGATTGGCCTTGAAATTCTTAATCTTCAGAAGGAATATGATGAATGTGTCAAGAAGATTGAGAAGTATGAAAAGATACTTGGCAGCAGAAAAGAGATGGCTAAGGTTATCAAGTCTGACCTTCTTAATATTAAGAAGGAATATGGTGTTGAAAGAAGAACTGTAATTGAAGACGGCGAAGCTGCTGTATTTGAGGAAAAGAAGATTCCAGAGATGGAAGTTATGTTTATTATGGACAGATTCGGATATGCAAGAACCATTGATATGGCTGCATTTGAGAGAAATAAAGATGCTGTATTTAATGAGAACAAATATGTCATTCCGGTAATGAACACAGATAAAATCTGCATATTTACTGATACGGGAGACATGCATCAGTTAAAGATAAAGGATCTGCCATTCACTAAGTTCAGAGATAAAGGCACACCGATTGATAATCTGTGTAACTATGACAGCTCTAAGGAGATAATTGTGTACATTACTCCATTTGAACGACTTAAGAATCAGAAAATGCTGTTTGTCACAAGACAGGGAATGATGAAGCTTGTAGACAGCGAAGAATTCCAGGTTGCAAAGCGTACAGTTGCATGTACCAAATTAGCAGATGAAGATAAGCTTATCGGAATGTATTCAACAGACGCAAGAGTAGAGATTTATTCAAAGTTCTCACTTGATGGAGAAATCAAGGAAGAAGAGGTTGTCGAGAGCAACCAGAATGTAATTGTACAGACAGAAAATGGAGTGTTCTTAAAATTTCCATTAACAGACATTCCAATGAAGAAGAAGAGTGCTGTTGGCGTAAGAGGAATCAAGCTTTCAAAGGATGATTATATAGAAGATGTATTCCTGCTTACAGAAGGTGACGAGTTCACAATGGAATATAAGGGCAAGAGTATCAGCTTTGCCAAGATGAAGACGGCACACAGGGATACTAAGGGAACTAAGATAAGAGTATGATTTTAACGGTTGGGGAGTCGAAGAAGTGCTTCACACCATCACAACTAAGGTAAGCGGTCCTAGTTGCTGTAAATGCCGCCATATACAGAGTTTATAACGGTGCTGGAAATCAAAACGCGCTTCGCTTGAACGAGATTTCCAGCACCGAACTTTTGTATATGGCGGTATTAACACCCACACGGACAGCTTACAATTTAGTTGTGATAGTGTGAAGCACTTCTTCGACATGACAACCAACCTTCATATATATGATCATTATTACAAGCTTTTTGCTACAGCTAAGCTCTGTTTATTTGTGGTGGCGGGGATGTTGGGGAGATGTGAAGATAACTGAATGTAAACTGACCGTGTGGGTGTTATATGCCGCTGTATACAAAAGAGCGGGGAGGAAAAGCTCGTTCAAGCGAAGCGCGTTTGCTTTTCCTCCCCGTAATAAACTCTGTATATAGCGGCATTTACAGCCACTAGGTCAGTTTACCTGAAGTTATCTTTACATCTCCCCAACATCCTGTACAACCCCGAAATACTATTTAATTCTCTTCCATATATTTATCATAAATAGCAATAACCTTATTCATAACCTCCGGTCCCGGAGCACCAAGAGTAAGTCGCTTATCTACACAAGTCTGAAGGCTGATTGCCTCGTAGATATCTTCATCAAATACAGGGCTTACAGCCTTGTATTCTTCAAGTGAAAGGTCATCAAGTGCAATATTTTTCTCAATGCACATAAGAACAAGCTGGCCGACAATACCGTGGGCTTCTCTGAAAGGAACTCCCTTTTTAACAAGGTAGTCAGCAGCATCAGTAGCATTAGTGAAGCCGTTCTTTGCTGAAGCTTCCATTCTCTTATTATTGAATTTCATTGTATCAATCATGCCCTTGAAAAGGCTGATGCAGCCTTTGGCTGTGTCAAATGCGTCAAATGATAATTCCTTATCCTCCTGCATATCCTTATTGTAAGCAAGAGGAATACCCTTCATTGTTGTAAGAAGGCTCATAAGAGCACCATATACTCTGCCTGTCTTACCTCTTACAAGCTCTGCGATATCAGGGTTCTTTTTCTGAGGCATAATAGAGCTTCCTGTACTGAAAGCGTCATCAAGTTCTATGAATCTGTATTCATTAGAATTCCAGATGCATATTTCCTCAGAGAAACGGCTTAAATGCATCATGATAGTTGATAATGCAGATAAGAATTCAATAAGGTAATCTCTGTCAGAAACAGAATCCATGCTGTTGAGTGTTGGTCCGTAGAAACCGAGAAGAGAAGCAGTAAGTTCTCTGTCTAATGGATAAGTTGTTCCTGCAAGTGCACCTGCACCAAGAGGGCAGTAATTCATTCTTTCATATATGTCGCGAAGTCTGCTTCTGTCGCGCTTGAACATTTCGAAATATGCACCAAAATGATGAGCAACAGTAACAGGCTGTGCCTTCTGAAGGTGAGTAAATCCAGGCATGAATGTATGAGTGTTTTCTTTCATGATTCTTAAGATAACAGCCATAAGCTCTTTAAGCTCAGCATCAGTATTAAGAACTTCCTGTCTTGTGAAAAGTCTCATATCAAGAGCAACCTGGTCATTTCTGCTTCGTCCGGTGTGAAGCCTCTTTCCAGCATCACCGATTCTCTCGATAAGGGTAGCCTCCATAAATGTATGGATATCCTCGTATTCATCAGTGATTTCAAGCTTTCCTGATTCAATATCAGCAAGAATGCCCTTAAGACCTTCTACAATCTGTTCACTTTCGTTCTCAGGAATAATTCCCTGCTTGCCAAGCATAGTAGCATGTGCGATACTTCCTTCAATATCCTGCTTATAGAACTTCTGGTCAAATGAAATTGATGCATTGAAGTTGTTAACAAGCTCATTAGTTTCTTTGGTGAATCGTCCACCCCATAATTTCATTTATAAATCCTCCTTGGTTTCATTGTCTTTTAAATTATAATCTGATGTATCATCTTCGAAATCCGGAGATTCGAGATTATCAAAATCATTCATTTCATCAAGAATAGTTTCTTGTATATTCTTATTAAGGAAATTGTAGTCCTCATTATCAGAATGAGATTCTGCAACAGATTCTATAACAGGAAGTTCAAGATACTTTCTGATGAAAACAGGCCAGTTATAAGTATGTATTCTGCCGTTCCTTATAAGACGGGCAGACACATATATGCCAATCAATATAATAATGCTAAATGCAGTTAAAACGCAACCCAATATTAAATTGTGTGGAACATACCTTAATTCAAGTGAGTGTGTTCCGGCTGGAACATCAACACATAACAAAGCGTTCTTCCATACAAATGTATCTACACGTTTGCCATCAACATATACAGACCATCCGGCATCGTACGGAATAGAAAACAGAACAGTCTTGTCAGAAGATAAGCTGATTGATCCTTTAAAATGAGTATCTGTATATGAATCAACCTGATAACTTTCTGCATTGAGAATATTGTAAGCTTTGATTAACTTATCAGAATCAAGCATATAAGCAGTAAGATTCATACCTGTTTCGGCGGTAACTTCCACTGTGTCAGATTTTGTGACATAACCTACATCAATAATTCTGTTATTACTCTTTAAGTTACTGTAAGAATAAGATTTGTCTGAATTATTAAGCGTTACGGTTATGTAATCAACGGACTGGTTGGCAGCTATAAGATACAAATGTCCATCTTTTTGTGGCTTTATAGTACACTCTGATTCGTTAGGAAATTTATCAACTACAGTGAATACATCACTTATCCCTGTCATATTCTGAATCATAAGATTCTGGTTTTCAATACTGTTATTGGCAGTCATGAAATTCATTTTGGAAGCAGACTGTTCATTAATAGCAAATCCTATCGGAAGAGTATAATTATTTTTATATATGAACTCACCGTCACTTCCTGTATAGTAGCTTCTTAAATTACTTTCTGCAAGAAGCTTGTTGCTTATGGTATATTTAACAGAGAATATCATATCAGTTACTTCTGTGAGACCATTGCATCCATATGCATTGGTTGAATTCTCTAAACCAAGATAATTGAATAGTTTTGATATACCTGCATTACATGTAGAAGAAAATGTGGATACAGTTTTGTAATTATGCCATGCACCATCATTTTTGGTTCTTGCACCAAAAAGCTTGTCCATACGGTAAAATGAATCGTCGTTATCAGCAACTGTTTTAGTAACAGTCTTTACTGCATCATAATCAAGAAGATATGATGTACGGCTCGTTGTACCGATACCTGTCGAATCCATATTAAGAGTACATTCTATGATTGATACAGAAAATGTAAGCAGAAGTACAAGCGGTATTTTAAGCTTTGCATTATTGTTAATAAACATAAGAAGAGCATATAACAATATGAATATTCCACTTACATATGCAATCTTGAATGAATAAGTACTTCCCTCCGCCATAAATAACTGTTCAAAAAGAACAAGCAGACCGATTGAAATCCATAATGAAGTACCAATCTGTTTATTAGATAACTCTTTTATATTATATACAGCCTCAAAACACATAGTAAGAACAAAAAATATGTAGATAAAAGACTGTCTGCATGGAAGACTGTTTGGAAAATGCAGCCCGTGCCATATATAATTAGGTATATTGAGGTTAAATGCTGTTAAGAAAATCAGAAGAATTATACATTTTCCGATTTTTTCACGGGCATTGATTTTTTTGCACATAACATAGAGCGGAATAAGCAAAAATACAGCAACACCACAATATATGTTAGGAAAATGTTCAAGTCCGAGATGGACAGGAACATTAATAAGCTGCCTTGTAAGCATTGAAAGTATACTGAAATATGATTTTAACTGTGCAGGAAATGAAGTGTCACTTGATGCAGATAAAGAAAATGTATAAAATTCTGGCAGTAAAAGGCAGGCACCAAGTCCGCCTGCGAGGAGTGAATATATACAGAAATTAATGAATTTCTTTACATATTGTAATATGCTTACCGGACCATTATATGAAATCATAAGTACGATAAAGTAAATAACAACAGAAATACATACCATGATTGAAATATAATAGTTGGTAAATATACATAATCCCAGTGTTACACAGTAGAAGATACATTTATTTTCATTAACAAGTCTTTCAAGACCAAGCATTATAAGTGGTAATAACATTACGCAGTCAAGCCACATGATGTTCCAGCTGTATGCTGCAATGAATCCGGACATTCCATAGAACATGCCAAACAGGGCAGCCATACAGTTTTTAGTATTAAAATGTTTAGTTATGTAATATGTTATTGCAAGACTGCTGCCAGCAATTTTTAATATGATAAGAGAATTCATAATCTCAATCATATATTTCTGCGGAAATAATACAATAAACCAGTTCGCAGGACTGGCAAGATAATACGCATATAATGATGTAAAGTTAGTTCCCATACCAATATCCCATGAATAGGTAAGACTTTCACCATTCCTTATCTTGTGCCACAATTCTGAAAAGAAAGGGGCATACTGGTGATACATGTCTGATCTTAGATAGCAGTCGCTTCCCCATGGAAATATTTCCCGGGTATAATAGAGTGCTACCATCATAATTAAAGGAAGCACAAATGCTATTACATAAGTCAGATTAGAATTAAGAATTGATTTCTTTGAAGATGTCATGGCTTTCCTCCCTTAGCCGATAATAGTAACATTTTACCAAAGAACGAAAAAAGTGTAAACAATTATAGTTAAATTAGACTTGTATTCGATAGGACAATTTTGTAAAATAGAAAGGTACGCAAAAGGGATTTCCTTAGGGTAATACTTAAGGAGAGTGTACATGGATTACAAGCAATTATATAAGAAACACAAAAAAGCTGTACAATACACAATATGTGCAGTTTTTATAATGATAGCAGGTGTTATATATCTGGCTGGAAGAAAGAATATGTCTGCGTCTGAGGACACATTTGCAGATAAGGGTGTCTTAAAAGGTACAGAAGAAGTGAGTGGTACTGATTATGAAACATTAGTCAGTGACATATATGTGTATATATGCGGACATGTTAATTCACCAGGGGTTGTTAAGTGTCAAAGCGGCATGAGATTATATGAGGCAGTTGAACTGGCGGGAGGGGCTGATGATTCTGCTGATATGTCTTTAGTAAATCTGGCAGAACCGGTTAATGATGGGGAACGTATATATATACCATCATATGGTGAAGATATACCTGTTATGGAAGAAGAGACAAATGGGCTTATTAATATTAATAAGGCAACGGCTGAGGAACTGATGACGCTTCCGGGGATAGGAAGTTCAAGGGCAGCAGATATAGTAAGTTACAGGACAGATAATGGCAGATTTCAGACCATAGAAGATATTATGAAAGTATCTGGAATTAAGGAAGCTGCATTTAACAAGATAAGGAATTACATATGCGTATGATGAAGGCATATTGGTGAAAAGTAAAAGGAGTGGATTATGGCAGGCAGAGTTTTGGTTGTTGATGATGAGAAAATGATTGTTAAGGGACTTAAGTTCAGTCTTATGCAGGATTACAGTGTTGTAGACTGTGCTTATGACGGAGAGGAAGCCCTTGAATATGCTAAGAACAATGAATATGACATAATCCTTCTTGATATAATGCTTCCTAAGCTTGATGGATTGTCAGTATGCCAGCAGATAAGAGAATTTTCAGACGTTCCTATTATTATGCTTACAGCCAAAGGTGATGATATGGATAAAATACTTGGACTTGAGTATGGTGCAGATGATTATATTACCAAGCCATTTAACATTCTTGAGGTTAAAGCGAGAATGAAAGCAATCTTAAGAAGAAATTCAGTTACAGAAAAGAAGGTTGCAAAGAGTAATATAATTAATGCAGGTGATATGAAGATAGACTGCGACAGCCGTAATCTTTATATTGCGGGAAGACCGATTAATCTTACAGCCAAGGAGTTTGACCTTCTTGAACTGTTGGCAGTTAATCCTGGCAAGGTATACAGCAGGGATAACCTTCTTAAAGCTGTTTGGGGACAGGATTATTCAGGCGATGGCAGAACAGTGGATGTCCATATGAGAAGACTTCGTGAGAAGATTGAAGATAATCCAAGTGAACCAAAGTATGTTCACACTAAGTGGGGAGTAGGTTACTATTTTAATGTTTAATAAAAATAAGAAAAGAAATGACCATAGAAGAATCTTTTTTGACAGGGGATTTGAGTCTTTTTTTAGGTTCATTAATAAATATTCAACAAGACAGTTTGCGGTTGCTGCAGTTATAATTGCGGCGGCTGTAATCAGTACATTTGAAGGATTTGAATATATATATAAGGAGTCTGTAATTACAAGACAGACAGCTATAATACAGAATGAAGCTGTTCTTATTGCAGCAGAGTATTCTAATTATGAGAGTCTTGATGCGGCAGAGAATAATAATATGAACAGCAGGCTCAGCAGTTATTCAGCACTTAACCAGATAAGAATAAGAGTTGTTGATCTTAATTATGTTGTCAGTGTTGATACTTATTCAATTGATACGAATAAGACAATTCTTAATTCAAGAGTATTCGATATATTCAGTAATCATAAGAACAGTTCAGGATATGATAAGAAGACCGGCAATATACAGGCTGCAGTTCCTGTATACAATGATTCGGGCACATTTATAGCTGTTCTTATTGCAGATCTTGATTATACAGAGATTGATGCAATGTTTCATGATGTTAACGGACAGAATAATAATATCAAAGTCGTTATCATAACAATATGCCTGGTAGTACTTATTATAGGGATATATTTACTTAACAGACCGGTAAAGCGTGTGCTTGATATTGTTTCTAATGTAAGTGCAGGACACACTGATGAGCGGATTCCTGTTAAAGGTTATACAGAGATACGTGAGATAGCTGATGATTTTAATAACATTATGGACAGGGCTAATGAGACAGATCAGTCCAGAGCAGAATTTGTATCTAATGTGTCACATGAATTAAAGACTCCTATTACGTCAATCAAAGTGCTTGCAGAGTCACTTAATACTCAGGAGAATGTTCCTTTAGAGGTGTATCAGGAATTTATGCAGGATATTGTAAGTGAGATTGACAGGGAAAGTAAGATTATTGAAGATCTTCTTACACTTGTAAGAATGGACAAGTCAGCAGCAATACTTAATATTTCATCTGTTAATATGAACGAGCTGCTTGAGATGACACTCAAGAGGCTTAAGCCATTGGCACAGAAAAAGAATATTGAACTGCTTTTTGAAAGTTTCAGACCTGTTGTTGCACAGATTGATGAAGTCAAGATGACACAGGTTATATCCAACCTTGTTGAGAATTCTATCAAATACAATGTGGAAGATGGATGGGTACATGTTTCACTTAATGCAGACTATCAATATTTCTATATAAGAGTTGAAGATTCAGGAATAGGAATACCAGAAGAAAGCATTAATAAGATTTTTGAGAGATTTTACAGGGTTGACAAGGCAAGATCCCGTGAAACAGGCGGAACAGGACTTGGACTTGCAATCGTGAAGAACATTATTCTCATGCATCATGGTACAATAAAGGTTCACAGTGAAGAGAATATCGGAACAACATTTACAATGAGAATACCGCTTAATTATGTTGACAGCCAGCAGTAATGCAGACAGAAGTATGCCGGTGGAATAATTATAAGCCGTTAAGAATTACAAGATAAAAAGGAGGCAGTTATGATGGGACATATAAGGAAAGCTATTATGAAATTAACATTCGTTATAATTGTTATTTCAGTCACATTTATAACTGTTTCATGTTCTTCGCAGAAGGAAGGAACTGCATATTCTGTATATTATCTTAATGAAGATGGAACATCACTAACTGAAGGCAGGGTGTACATTGAAAGTCAGGATGCTGTTTCTGTTGCAAATGAACTTATTGAAAAAATGAATGTGGCAAAAGGCAGGCATACAAGCATAATTAAGCCAGTGTATGTATCGCAGCCGGCGGTTGAAATTAATGGAATATATGCAGATGTCTATTATGACAGCTCTTATTATGGAATGAAACCAAGTACTGAAGTACTTTACAGGGCAGCAGTTGTAAAAGAATTGTCACAGATAAGTGATGTTCTGTATGTAAGATTTTATGTTGATGGTAAGGATGCTGTGTATGAAGATGGAACAATCATAGGAAATATGAGTGCAGAGGATTTCGTTGATACACAGGAAGGGGATATTGCAGATGTGAAGTGGAAAACAATTAATCTGTATTTCGCTAATAAATCTGGTGATGCTCTTGTAAAGAACAGTCAGAGAATCTGTTATAACAAGAATGTATCTGTAGAGAAGGTTGTTGTAGAACAGCTTATCAAAGGAACAAGTGAAGCAGGATGTTATCAGAGTATACCATCAAGCACCAAGCTTCTCAGCATATCAGTTGTAGACAAAATATGTTACGTTAATTTTAGTCAGGAATTCGTGAATGATATGGTTAATGCCAGGAGTAATATTGCAATATATTCGGTTGTTAATTCACTTGCCGGACTTGATGGTATTGACGGTGTAAAGATTATGGTAAAAGGCAATTCTAATCTGATGTACAGAGATGTTATAAGTCTTGATACAGTATTTTATATGAATAATGAACTTATTAATAAAGATGTAACTGATAATTAGTTGATTATGGTGGTCGTTTCTGGAAAGGATTTTATTGAGAAGGCCATTTTTAGTGGCAGCAGTTCTAAGCGTTGCTGCCGTATATTTTTCTGTATATGCTTCTGCATATATCGTGATTATAGTGGGGATTCTGGTGGCTGCCGGATTTCTCATATATCTCAAGCACACAGGAATCCCCATATTTTATGTGCTTTTTATTATGATGTTTCCAGTTATGTGTCTAAGAACTAAAGATTATACAGATAAGCTGCAGTTTCAGGGAAACCTGTCTGAAAAGTTGTATACTGCAGATGTTAAAGGTTATGTAACGGGCATTATGCGTGGAGACAACTCATATACAATCCAGATAAGGAATGCACGAATAACTCTGGATTCATGTGGAACCCGGTTAAAATGTGGCATAAATATATACTCTAAAGAAGATTCTTTCGTTGCTGGCGATTATGCAAATCTTAAGGTCAGCCTGAAAGACTACAGTATGCCTACCAATGAGGGGCAGTTTAATTCGAGAAAATATTATACATCACAGGGATTCATATATTGTGCAGATGTGATTGAGGTAATAGAAGTAAAAAGGGACAACACGTATCTTTCTTATGTATACAGATTGTCTGAGTCTGTAAAAAATATATATAAAAAAGTGTATTCTTCGCATAATGCCGGAATTATGCAGTCAATTGTGCTTGGAGACAGATCAGGGCTTGATGATGATGTGAAAATGCTTTACCAGAAGAATGGAATATCACATATTCTGGCTATAAGTGCACTTCATGTTTCACTTGTAGGAATGTGTATATATGATTTTCTGAAAAGAAAGACAGGAAGAATAGTATCGGCATGTATCAGTACATTTCTTATCCTGTCATATCTGTGTATGACAGGATACAGTGCATCTGCAAGCCGGGCAGTGATAATGATTCTTGTATATATGCTTGCTGATGTGCTTGGAAGAACGAGTGATGGAGCAAATACACTAGGCATTGCAACTGTTATTCTTCTCTGGATTAATCCGTATAATATTGTTAATTCAGCTTTCTGGCTGTCATTTCTTGCTATGTCAGGAATTATATTTGTTAAACCGCTGCTCTCTGATGATAAATCAATATTAATATATGTAAAACGTCCAGATAAAAAGCATATTACATTCAAGCAAATGATTGTGTTCGGGTTAGCGGATTCAATTATAACAGGAATTAGCATTACAATAACAACACTGCCTGTTATGCTTGTTATATCTGGTCAGGTGCCTGTAATAAGTCTGTTTCTTAATATAATTGTGATTCCGCTTATGTCCGTTATAATGATGAGCGGAATATTTACAGGGATTACAGGAATGTTTTCAATTGGTGCTGCATGCTTTTTTGCAGGTGCTGGTGGGTATATACTTGATTTCTATAATGTGCTTTGTAAAATTTCATCACATTTTAAATATGCTGTAATAGTTACGGGAGCACCGGATAATTCAAGAATTGTGTTATATTTCATGGTTCTTATAGTCTGGGTGCTAGTGCATGTTTTATTAAAGAATAAAAGAGCAGATACTATATGTCTGGGTCTTCTTATGCTGGTTATGACAGGACTTCATTATGATATCAATGCAGATATGAAGGCAGCCATGCTTGATGTGGGACAGGGGGATTCTATTGCTGTGCATACTAAGGATGGTCTGAATGTTTTATTTGATGGAGGAAGCACGACAAAGAAGAATGTTGGTAGATATACTATATACAGTTATCTAAAGCATTGTGGGGTAAGAAAGCTTGATTATGTATTTGTCAGTCATCCTGATAAAGATCATATCAATGGAATATATGAACTTATTGAAATGCGAGACAATACATTTGAGATTGGAACTGTTGTGCTGCCGGAAATCAGGCGGAATATGGCAGTAAAGAAGCAGGTTGATGATGATATGTCGAAGTTAGAGAAGACATTGAAAGCTGCTGGGATTAATGTTGTTTATGCTGTTGCAGGTGATTGTATTAAATCGGGAGAATTTTCGGTTAAGTGTATGCACCCATGCGATGGTTACGATTACGAGTCAGCTAATGATTATTCTGCTGTATATCTTGTAGAATATGGAGATTTTTCTATGCTTATGACAGGTGATGCGGAAAAGAAGGCAGAAAAGTGCATTGTTGAGGATGTCAATAGGATAGCAGGAGATGCTGACACATCAGCACGGCTTGTGTCAGTTAATATATTGAAAGTCGGACATCATGGAAGTAAGGGGGCAAGTTCAGAAGAATTTTTAAGTTATGTAAAGCCTGAAACTGCATTGATATCTTGTGGAGCAGGTAATTCATATGGACATCCTCATACGCAGACTTTACAGAGATTGTCGGGGATTGGAGCAAAGGTGTATAGGACAGACGAAAGTGGAGAGATTGCGGTGCGTGTCAGGGAGGGCTCGTATAAAATTGAGATGTTTAAAAAATTGAAAGGATAGAACCGAGAAGATGCGGAACAGATTGTGAGGAAATATTTTTCAACTTGAACCACTGGTACATATCTGATACTATTATTAAAGATTAGAAACGGAGGCAGCAGGTTTGAAGGTCATAAGTGATGATATTAAGAAGGGTGAATTTAAGAGCGTGTATCTTCTGTATGGAGAGGAAGAGTATCTTAAGAAGCAGTACAGAGACAGATTAAAGAATGCTATAGCTGGTGACGATACAATGAATTATTCATATTATGATTCGGATAATGCCAGCGTTAAGGATATAATTGATGTGTGTGAAACACTGCCTTTTTTTGCCCAGAAGAGACTTGTTATAATGGAAAATACCGGTTTTTTGAAAAGTTCTAATGACGAGCTTGCAGATTATATTAAGCATATTCCTGATTATCTTGTTATTGTTATGGTAGAAAAAGATGTGGACAAGCGTAATAAGGTATATAAGGCGGTTGATTCTGTCGGGTATGTATGCGAGATGAAGCCACAGACAACTGCTACTCTTGAAAAATGGATAGCGGGACTTCTGGCTAAAGATAGTTTAAGAATAAGCCGTGATGCATGTGACCTGATCCTTGATAAGACAGGTGCAGGCATGGATTATATAAAGCAGGAGACTGAGAAGCTTGCAAGTTACTGTCAGGGAAGGGATGTTGTGACAGTAGAAGACGTTGAGAAAGTGTGTGCCACACAGACGACAAGCCATATATTTGACATGATAAGTGCGATTGCCAACAAGAAACAGCAGCAGGCACTTGATTTATATTATGATTTATTGGAATTGAAAGAACCTCCGATGAGAATACTATATCTTATAGTCAGACAGTTTAACGGAATATTGCAGGTGAAAGACCTTATGTCAAGGGGAGTTTCAGGGAAAGAGATTGCCTCAAGGATAGGAGCTGCACCATTTGTTGCCGGTAAATATCAGGCACAGGCAAAATATTTCGAGATGAGTACACTTCTTGATGCATTGAATGAATGTGCGAGAACGGAAGAAGCAGTTAAGCAGGGAAGGCTTAATGACAGGCTGGGAGTAGAGCTTATTATAATTAAATACAGTAAATAAAAAAGAACCCGGTGCGAGTGGGTGTCAGCACCGGGTTCTTTAAATTATTAAAATTCTTATTAAGCCATTGCGTTAACAGCTTTAGTAATGTGAGATACTTTTCTTGCAGCAGCGTTCTTGTGGAAGATTCCCTTAGAAGCAGCTTTCTCGATCTCAGCTATAGCAACAGGGAGAGCTTCGTTAGCAGCAGCCTTGTCACCAGCAGCAACAGCAGCCTCTACCTTTTTGATATAAGTCTTAACTCTAGACTTAATCGCCTTATTTCTTTCAGCTCTTACCTGACTTGTAATTACTCTCTTCTTAGCAGATTTAATGTTAGCCAATCCGTACACCTCCAAATCATAATTCAATAATAATATCTGTTTCGCATTAAAGCCGGACACGGACGATCTAATGTAAACATACTCACACATTTTATAGTAGAAAAATCTATATGTCAAGAACCAAATGAAGATTTTAGTATAAAAATTTGATTTTTCTACACAATATGTTGTGAGGTGATATGAAAAATGGATAATATCGTGGTGAGAACTGACCTTGCAGTCGAAGCTAATGAAGAGGCTATGAATGGTAGTGGAAGACTAAAAGGCATCAGATTAAGGGAAAGTAAGAAATCAAGAATGGGTGTTAAAGTCACAGAACTACAGGTAACAAATCATTTGGGCGAAGCCGCAATAGGAAGACCTAAGGGAACGTATCTTACAATAGAAGCAGATGAGATTACAGGCGGTGACGAGGACTATGCCAAAGAGGTCATATCTACACTTGCAGGATATATATTCAAGCTTTTAAAACGGATGAATAAGAATGTAAAACCAGAGAGAATCCTTGTTATAGGACTTGGCAACAGAAATATAACATCGGATTCATTAGGCCCTGAGGTTGTAGATAACATTTATATTAATATAAGAGAGGGCGGGGATACCGGAGTATGCACGCTTAGTCCGGGAGTTATGGCACAGACTGGAATTGAAACAGCTGGAATTATTAAAGGTGTTGTAAGCCAGATAAAGCCAGATGTATGCATTGCGATAGATGCGCTTGCAGCAAGAAGCGTGAACAGATTAAATAGTACAATACAGCTTTCTGACCAGGGAATTAATCCCGGCTCAGGTGTTGGTAATCACAGAATTGGAATAACTAAGGATAATATTGGTGTACCGGTGCTTGCAATTGGCGTTCCGACTGTTATAGATGCGGAAGGTATTATTCAGGGGGCAGGTAAAATGTATGTAACCCCGAAGGACATTGATTCAGACATCAGGAATATAAGTATTATAATATCCAAAGCAATTAACCGTGTTGGCGTTCATATTCATGGATGACATGAATACAATATAATGGTAACGCAAAACAAGGAGGCTGTATGGGTGATAGGAAGTACAGGCCTGTGTATATGTTTATATTCACAGGCTTAATACTCATGGTGATTATGATGAATTATAGTTTTAATCTTATATATTATGTTCAGAACAGAATCTATGAAAATGCAGTAAAAACGTTGTTTCCTGTAGAAACATATTTTGAAGATAACTATGATGAAAATTCAGGTTCTGTATGGGTTGACTCGGAATATGTTTTCGGAATGACACAGGATGATAAAGTTCCGGCAACGCAGACGGATGAAGGAGTTGTCGAGGCAGGAGCAGGAGCACTTTCACAGGATACACAGCAGAGTGCACCGGGAAATGTCTATAATATATCAGATTTAAGAAATTATGATTTTCTTATGAAATTCTACACAGTCACATCAATTACTAATCTTACACCAGAAATAATGCGTCCTGATGAGTTTCTTGCAAAAGACCTGTCTTTGGAGAAAAATGTGGATTCTCCGCAGATACTGATATTTCACACACATTCACAGGAAGGATTTACGGATACTGCAGAAGGAGACACATCTACAACAATAATCGGAGTAGGCGATTATCTTACAGATTTACTTACTAATACATATGGTTATAACGTATATCATGATACAACTGTATATGATTATGTTGACGGAAAGCTTGACAGAAGTAAAGCGTATACATATGCAGAAGAAAATGTTGCAAGAATACTTGAAGAGAATCCATCAATTGAGGTTGTAATTGACCTTCACAGGGATGGAGTTCCTGATACAACGAGACTTGTAACGGAAGTAAATGGTGTATCAATGTCTAAAGTTATGCTGTTTAACGGAATAAGCTATAGTAAGACAAAAGGAGATATAGGATACCTTTACAATGCCAACAGGGATGATAATCTTGCAATGAGTCTGCAGATGTATCTGTTAGGAGAAGAATATTATCCGGGTTTGTTAAGAAAAATATATATTAATGCATACCGCTACTGCCTTCATATGAAAGGCAGATCAATGCTTATTGAGGCAGGAGCACAGACTAATACCAGTACAGAAGTAAAAAATGCTATGGTACCATTAGCTGATATGCTTGACAGACTGCTAAGAGGGGAGAAAGCTTACACGGAGTGATTGACGTATGTCTTGTTTTTACTTCGCATATTACCTATAATAATTATCACATACTAATAATAGGAGGCAGATATGAGTAGTAACAACATTTTAGCAGACTTACAGCCACAGGCTGTGTTTAAATATTTTGAACAGATATGTGCAATTCCACATGGTTCTGGTAATGTGAAGAAGATAAGTGATTATCTGTGTGAATTTGCAAAAGAAAGGAATCTGTGGTTTAAACAGGATGAAAGTTATAATGTAATAATCAAGAAACCTGCCAGTGACAGTGAAAGCAAGGCGGCACCGGTTATTCTGCAGGGACATATTGATATGGTAGCAGTAAAGACAGATGATAAGGTTAAAGATATGGAAAAGAAGGCCTTGACCTGTATATAGAAGACGGATATGTCAAAGCCGACCGCACAACTCTTGGCGCAGATGACGGAATAGCAGTAGCTTACGCACTTGCAATATTGGATAGTAAGGAAATGAGCCATCCACCAATAGAGGCTGTCTTTACAGTTGATGAAGAGGTTGGGATGACAGGTGCAGAGGCGATTAATCTTGACTGCCTTGATGGTAAGATTATGCTTAATATAGACTCTGAAGAAGAGGGAATATTCCTTTCGGGATGTGCAGGCGGAGCAACTTTAAAGGCTTCTTATCCATTGAATAAATCGGACATTACAGGAACAAAGATTACAATAAAGATTAACGGACTTACAAGCGGACATTCTGGAACAGATATAATATGCCAGCGTGCTAATGCTAATATTCTGATGGGACGACTTCTTTTTGCAGTTAAAGAATGTGTTAATATTGTAAGCATATCGGGTGGTGAAAAAGACAATTCTATAGCTCCATTTGCCAATGCGGCAATAATGACTCAGGAACCAGATAAGGTTACCGAGCTTCTTAATAATACTGCAAATGTATTAAAAGAGGAATATTCAGTAACAGACTCACAACTTATTATTACAATAAAAAATGAAGCTGAAAGCAGATGCCAGGCATGTGATGATAAAACAAGCCAGATGATAATAAATGTGCTTAATTATATACCTGATGGTGTTATTAAGATGAGTAATGATATTAAAGGTTTGGTGCAGACATCACTTAATCTTGGTGTTGTTAGTTCTGATGAATCAGCATTTTATACAACATATCTTGTAAGGAGCAGTTCCCAGAGCGAGAAAGAATACCTTACAGATAAAATTGGAGCGATGACTGATTATCTTGGTGGAACATATGAACTTGCAGGAGTATATCCGGCATGGGAATTTAAGAAAGATTCTGCGATAAGAGACATGCTGTGTGATTCTTATAAGAAGCTTTTTGGAAAGGATGCGCTTGTAGAAACAATGCATGCAGGTGTCGAATGTGGAATTATGGCAGCTAAGATTGACGGACTTGACTGTGTATCTTTCGGCCTGATATAATTGATATTCATACTGTCAAAGAGAAACTTGATATTGAATCAACAAGAAGAACATGGGAACTTATAACTGAAGTTCTTAAACAGCTTGCATAACTTAATAACTATATCTTGTATATGTCGTATCCGGGGAAATGCATTTTTGCAAGCAGAAACCTACCAGATACGACATTTTTATACCGATTATAACATAAAAATGACGGATTATAACAAAAAGGTCACAATACTATATATATTATTGACAAATATTATATATTAATATAATCTTATACTCGTACAAAACATTTATATTTATCCATGCGCAGGGATATGAGAATTTGAAAGGGAAAGGTATATGGAGTATAAGAAGTTTGTCGAATATATTAAGAAGAATACAGAGTATATTGCAGGAGAGGGAGGCAATGTTACTATCAACCATGTGATTAAGAATAATGGTTGCGAGATGGATGGACTTGTAATTATGGAAAAGGGGAAGGATATTGCACCGACTATATATCTTGAGGGGTTTTATGAGGAGTATACCCGGGGAGAGAATATCAGAAATATTATAAAACAGATTGAGACTGTATATGAGGAGAATAAAAATAATGTCACATTTGATGTTAATATTCTTAAACAGTTCGAGACAATAAAAGACAAGATTGTCTATAAGGTTGTCAATTACAGAAGCAATGAAAAGCTGCTTGAGCAGGTTCCGCATAAAAGAATACTTGATCTTGCTGTGGTGTTTTATTGTCTGCTGGACAAGGAATACGAAAAAAGTGCGACAGCGCTTATATACAATAATAATCTTAAGAACTGGAAAGTAACAATTGATGATGTTTATAAAGCTGCTCTGAAGAATACCCCTGACCTTTTGCATTGCAGGATAAGTTCAATGGCTTCGCTTTTTGAAAAATGTGGGGTTAATGTTGATGGAAAAGAGATTGATTTAAGAGATTATGTTCCATCTGATATGTACATTCTCACTAATGAAACGAAGCTCAACGGTGCAGCATGCATTCTTTATGAGAATGTATTATATGATTTTGCACAGAAGCTTGGTGAGGATCTGTATATACTGCCTTCATCAGTGCATGAGGTTATACTGCTTCCTAAATTGTCTGTGTTCGAGAAGGATGAACTTGTTAATATGGTAAGGGAAGTTAATACTGAAGGGGTAGCAGCAGAGGAAGTTCTGTCGGATCATGTGTATGAGTATAACAGAACCCAGAGACTTATAACTATGTAGAATAATCTAGTTAATAATCAAGTAATGTACATGATGGGATTCGAACCCACGATCTTCCGCTCCGGAGGCGAACGCTTTATCCAGCTAAGCTACATGTACATAATATATATTAATTTATATTCTTATCTAATATACATTATTAAATTAAAACCCGCAACAATTGAATTAATTTTTTTCTTTTGTTAAAATTAATACATCTGTATTATAAAAATTGGAGGGAGAATGTCAGAGCGTATTAATAAATATCTCAGTGCCCATGGAGTCTGTTCAAGACGAGAAGCTGACAGGATGATACAAGAAGGACGTATCACAGTTGATGGCAGGATTGCAGCTATGGGTGAGATGGTAGAGAACAATACAATTATATGTGTTGATGGCAGAAAGATAGACAGCAGCACACCACCACAGGTAGTCATAGCTTTTAATAAGCCTGTTGGAATTGTATGTACCACAACTGATAAACAGGGGAAGAATAACATAGTAGATTATATAGGATATAAAGAACGAATATATCCTGTAGGCAGACTGGACAAGGATTCTGATGGACTTATACTGCTTACTAATGATGGTGACATGATGGACAAGCTGCTTCGTTCTGTTAATGGACATGAGAAAGAATATATTGTCTCAGTTAATAAACCAATTAATAGAGACTTTATAAAGAGAATGTCGGGGGGAATATATCTTAAGGAACTCGACAGAACTACAAGAAAATGTGTTGTAGAAAAGATATCAGACAGGACATTCAGAATAATTCTTACACAGGGACTTAACAGACAGATAAGAAGAATGTGTTCAGAATGTGGATATAGTGTAACTAAACTGACAAGAATAAGAATTATGAATGTGCAGCTTGGCGATTTAAAGTCAGGCGAGTACAGAGAGCTTGACGGAAAAGAACTTAATACACTTTATGAGCAGATATATAAGTAGTTATGTAAGGAGTGGATTATGGATTTATTACAGGAATATTCAGAACTTAAGAAGACTATAGATTATCATATGGACAGATATTACAATCAGGACGAACCAGAGATAAGTGATTATGAGTATGATAAGCTTATGATAAGGCTTAAGGAGATTGAGAAAGAGCATCCTGAATGGGTGACAACTGATTCACCTTCACAGAAGATTGGTGGAACTGTCAAAAGAGAAGCCGGAGTCAAGGTGACTCATAATGTACCTATGTTATCTATAGAAGATGTGTTTTCAGAAGATGCAGTGTGTGCATGGATTGATAAGGTTCATGCCATGCATCCTGACTGCACATTTTCAGTAGAGACTAAGATTGACGGCTTAAGCATGAGTTTAAGATATGCAAAAGAAGCTGATGGAAAGCTGCATTTGCAGTTGGCAGAGACAAGAGGAGACGGTCTTATTGGTGAGGATGTTACAGCTAATGCAAGGGTAATTGGTGATGTATTACAGGTTATTGATCTTCCTTATGATTCACTGGAACTTCGTGGTGAAGTGTATATGAGCCATGAGGATTTTGAAAAATATAATGAAGAACAGGAAAGACTTGAGAAAAAGACAGCTGCTAATCCTAGAAACCTTGCAGCCGGAACATTAAGACAGCTTGATACTTCAATTACTAAGAAGCGAGGCCTTAAGATGTTTGTCTTTAATGTACAGGACGGACCAGCTGAGATTATGGAAAGCCACAATAAGGGAATGGATATATTAAAAGCAGCAGGTGTGCCGGTTGTATATCATAAGATATGCAAAACAAAAGATGAGGTTGTCAGTGCCATTGATGAGATAGGAAGAATGAGAGAAGAACTTCCATATGATATTGATGGGGCTGTTGTTAAGATTGACCATATTGCTTTCAGACAGGAGTTTCCGGCAGGAAGTAAGTATTCAAGCGGACATATTGCATACAAATATCCGCCAGAAGAAAGAGTTGTTGTTATGGATGATATTCTTGTAGATGTGGGAAGAACAGGAAAACTTACATTTACAGGAATATTCCATGATTCGGAAACCGGAAAGCCTGCAAGGCTGTGTGGTACAAGTGTATCAAGAGCTACTCTTCATAATCAGGATTATATTACACAGATGAATGTAGGAATAGGTGGAGAATATAAACTGTTTAAGAGTGGTGAGATTATTCCTAAGCTTAATGGCTGCGTAAAGGTACCTGAGCATGTATTTGAAGCACCAAAGGTATGTCCTGTATGTGGAGAGCCTCTTATAAGAGAAGAAGATACAGCAGATATAAGATGCGTCAATCCTTCATGTGCAGCACAGTTGTCAAGAACAGTGGCGTATTTTACATCACTCGACTGCATGAATATTATGGGTCTTGGTGAAACTCTTGTTGATGCTCTTATAAAATATGGATATATACACAATTATGCTGATATATATACATTGAAAGAACACCGTGATGAACTGATTGAAAAGGGAATTATAGGAAAAGAGAAGAATACTGATAAGCTGATTGCTGCTATTGAGAAGTCTAAAGAGAACACACCGGACAGACTGCTTACTGCACTTGGAATAAGAAATGTTGGCAAGAATACAGCCAAGCAGATTATGAATTATTATGATAATCTTATGGCGCTTGCTGATGCGGGCGAAGAAGAACTGCAGAATATTCCTGATATAGGTGCAACTACAGCTAAATGTATACATGACTTTTCCATGATGAAGCTAATATTGAATTGCTGGAAAGGTTAAAACAGTCAGGTCTTAATATGCAGATGCCAGAGAAAAAAGAAATGTCAGATAAGCTTGAAGGAAAGACGATTGTTGTAACAGGAAGCTTTGATAATTACAGCCGTAAGGATATGGAAGAACTGATTGTTTCTAATGGAGGCAAAGCAACAGGAAGTGTCAGCAAAAAGACTGATTATCTTGTTGCAGGAGAGGCAGCAGGCTCTAAGCTTGATAAGGCTAATTCACTGGGGATTAAGGTGCTTACGATTGATGAATTTATGGAAATGATAAAGTAGAGAAATAACAGGTTGAACAATTCGCTGATGCGATTGAAACATCATATAAAGAATCTCTTTCAGAATCAAGTTCAGCTTCTTGCAGATACAGAGAAATACATCAAACAGATGAAGTGTACAGAGTAATGGAGAAGTGGAAAGAATTATATGGAGGATGATTTTTTAGTATAAACAAATAAATAATAAACTCTTTGTCTTTAAAACATAAAATCCATGTACTTGCCAAATATAAGTACATGGATTTTTGTATTTTAATATTAAGCGTATTTATCTATAAAATCACATTTAAATGCAATAATTATCATAACTCTCGTTAAGGTCATAAGGAGTTATCTGGTATACATAATAATTCAGCCAATTCGTATAGAGGTTGTTAGCGTGGCTTCTCCATGAAAGCAATGGTTTTCTGTTGCAGTCATCATCCGGATAATAATTAACTGGAAGGTTAGGTTCAATTCCTTTGTCAATGTCACGCTTATATTCCTGATCAAGAGTTAATCTGTCATATTCAGGGTGTCCCATGACAAATATTTCTTTTCCACCATCACCAAGAACAATATATATTCCTGCTTCATCTGAATCTGCAAGAATTTTAAGTCTTGGATTATCCAGAATCTGCTGTCTGCTTGCCTGTGTATATCTTGAATGTGGTGCCATGAATACATCATCAAAGCCTCTTACTAAAGGCTCTTTTCTATTCATAACTCTGTGTTTGTATACACCCGAAAGTTTCTTAGAAAGTAATTCTTTCTTGACACCATAATGATAATATAATCCTGCCTGTGCGCCCCAGCATATATGAATTGTTGATGTAACATGCTTCTTAGACCACTCCATTACTGTTGTAAGTTCATCCCAGTAATTAACCTCTTCAAAGTCAAGTTTCTCGACAGGTGCTCCCGTAATAATCATTCCATCATAATTATTATTCTTAATTTCTTCAAAAGTCTGATAAAACTTCTTAATATGTGAAGCTGATGTATTCTTTGAAACATGTGATGACATCTGCAAAAATGTAACATCTATCTGTAAAGGTGTATTAGACAGCCCTCTTAAAAGCTGTAATTCTGTATCCTGCTTTATAGGCATAAGATTAAGAACTATTATCTCCAAAGGTCTTATATTCTGTGAAATAGCTCTGTTTTCGTCCATGACGAATATATTTTCTTCTTCCAATTCTGCTTTAGCTGGCAAATCACTCTGTATCTTAATTGGCATTATTATTCCTTCTTTCTGTTATCGTTGTTGTCTGATTATATCATATCACTTTCAATAACTGTACTAATGGAAGTGAATTTTCTTTACATTTTTTGAACTTTAGTATCAAACATTTTAAAATTATGCTATTTAATTTAAATATTGGAAGAACAAATTGAGTAAAAGTAGATATATTATAGAAAAAAATAATTTTTTAGAGTCTTGTAAGAAAGCTGGTAAGTTATTTGGCAAAAGAAAATAAAAAGAGCATGATATATCTGCATGGATAATGAGGAGTATTATAGATTTTGCATATTCTTTATTAGATGAAGTAATAGGGTTTAACCCAGTAGAGATTAATATGCAGCCTTTGCATTGCTATGATTCAGAATATAAGCCGATGTATTTGGCATTAAAAGAAGTACATATGAATTATGACAAATAATGTATATTAATTTATTTGATATGCCTTATGTACATCCCACCCTTTAAAAATTCCCAATCCCATGTTATAATCATTAATCATCAGAAAACGGAGATAAGAACATGAGCGTAGTAACAGAAAAGTCAAAGTGCAGAATTCTTAAATTAGCATCAATGCTTGCGGTAACTATGGGAATTATAATGGCATTTTATGCGTTTTATATTATGTCGGAGCTATATTCATTTTCAGCAACAGAGCAGGGAAAGGCATTATATATGATTGTCAAGCTGCTGAATATAGCATTTATAGCAGTTATTGTGGAAGGAGTTTACTTTGCAATTGCTGGATTTTATGGAATGACAAACATAGGTGCTGTTGATGCTGTAAAGAAAATCAAAGTTTATGGAATTGTTATGACTATAGCAGGAGTTGTTGATTTAATAATAGTATTTGTGGTATCTAAGTATTCAATAACTGGTAACACGCTGATTCTTATATGCCTTCCGGTTGTAATAGGAATTATGTATCTTGCAGGTGCATTTTATAATGAAAAGCTGATAAAGAATAATAATGGTGTGGAAGGTGATGGCAATGATTGATCCGAATGGAATAATGCCACTTAATTTCTTTAAATACAAGGGTGTGTATACAGGACAGCACAATGGAATGAGATATATGCTTAAGCAGACAGGAGAAAAGCCTGATTTAAAGCTTTCTGCGTGCGTGTGGAGAGGACCATATGCTTCATGTGCTGTTAAGGAAGAAGATAAGACAACAGAGATATTTGAACTGACAGAAGATGGTCGTCTTGCTGCCGTGGAATGGATAAGGCAGCAGTACGAATCCAGACTTGACTATTGGGAAGCGGCGCCGTCTATAAAGGACGCTGTTCCGATTGTTCATGAATAAAGAGAATAATATATACAATGCAGCATATGGCTGCACCGGTAAGCAGGAGAGTGTATTCTTCTGCTTCTTTTATTATAAGACCAAATACAATGCGGCATATAATTCTTGATGAAAATATAGATATGACCGCAATACATAATGGCACAATTATACTGCCAAACGGGTCTGGCTGGATGTTCAGCTTCTTGTATATATTAAAAATGTAAAGCAGACTCATGCATATGTTGCTAATAAGAACACCATACAGATAACCGGTTATGCCAAGCTTTGGAATAAGCAGAAATACACAGGCAAGCCGGATGATAATTCCGGTTATATTAATTATGAATGTAAGGGTGGTATGTCCCATGCCATTAGTCACGCTTGTAAGGCTGATTTTTAAGTAGAGGAAAGGACACAGCCATGAAAGAATGCAGGTGTATATGTATACAGAGTCTTCGTGGAACATCATTGCACCTAGCGCGCACCATAGTTAATGAATAAAAATATGCTTATAATGCCGAGACTCAAACACATGGAAACTGTTCTTTTTACTGTCACAGCAAGATGGTCAGACAGGACATTCGAACTTTCATCAGATACCTTTGGAAGAAGCATAAGTGCAAATGAATTAGCTGCCGTACATGGAAAAAGCACAAGTGGAAGAGCCATTCCTGTAAGTATACCAAACTGGCTTATTGCATCATCTTTTGACAGTCCATGCATGCACAGGATTGCGGGAATAAGAATTGCTTCTGCCCCTTCAAGCAGATGCAGAATAGTCTGATTGGCGTTAATTGGAAATGCATATTTAACAATATATTTGTATTCACGGAGTGAACAGGACAGCTTCTGCGTCATGCTTTTATTATGAAGGGAACGGAAAAACAGCGGAATAGCACAGTATGTTGCAGCTGCAAGTTCACCGAATATATTACCGGTAACTGCATCAGCAATTGATATTGTTGATACATTTTTTATGCGCACATAAAGTATAATAGTGCCAATACGCACAAGCTGTTCTATAAGCTGCGAGGAGGCAGGCAGAAAAGATTCCTTCTGACTGTAATAGTAATTAGACAAGCAGTTATGTATGCACATGAATGGCAGAGAGATTGCAGTTATACGGATAATTCCCTCACAGCGGCTTTCCATAAATATGTGATTCGCTATGAAATCACTGAATATAAGAAATAAAAACATAACGGCAATTGAAAGAGAAATAGTAATCTTTAATACGCAGAAAAGCCATTTTAGAGATGGTGATGATGCTGAATATTTTGAAACAGCTACAGAAAATCCACTACAGCATACTGCAAATGCAAGCGCAATAAGTGGTATGCACATCTGGAAAAGTCCGACTCCTGAAGCACCTGTATAATTAGTGAGAAGTATCCGAAAATAAAATCCGAGCAGTTTTGAAAGAACGCCGGCAGCTGTAAGTATTATTGCAGATTTGAATATGCCACCTTTTAAGGATAATTTATTATTCATAGCAGACACCACAGATTAACTTATTAACAATATATGCCCTGTCTGAATACAATATTATAAGGAATTGCAGGGCGGAAATATAATGATATATATGGACAATGCGGCGACAACTGCCGTCAGAAAAGAAGTGGCTGAAGCAATGCTTCCATATCTTTTGGGAGATTATGGAAACCCGTCAGGTGTGTACAGGTTGTCTGAAAAAGCTAAAAATGCTGTTGAGGAATCAAGAAGTACTATTGCGGATATAATAAATGCTGACAGAAATGAAATATTTTTTACTTCCGGTGGAACAGAAGGGGATAACTGGGCAGTTAAAGCAGAGAGTCTTAAAAGAAAACAGGGACATATAATAGTAAGTTCAATAGAACATCATGCTGTGACCGAATCGGCACTGTGGCTTAAGGATTACGGGATAGATGTCACATTTGCACCAGTTGATGAGCAGGGAATTGTTAAGCTGGAACAGTTAGAAAAAATGATTAGAAATGATACATTTTTAGTGTCAGTTATGCTTGCTAATAATGAAATTGGAACTATCCAGCCGATAGAAAATGTATGTGAAATTGCGCATGAGTATGGTGCAAAGGTTCATTCTGATGCAGTGGCGGCATTTGGACATATTGATGTTGATGTGAAAAAGCTGGGCGTGGATTTCTTAAATGTAAGCGGACATAAGATATGCGGACCAAAAGGCGTAGGATTTCTGTATGTCAGGGGCGGAAAGCCAGAACGGTTCATGCATGGAGGCGGACAGGAGAACGGACTTAGGGCAGGCACTGAAAATGTAGCCGGGATTGCAGGACTTGCAACAGCAGCAAGAATTGCTTATGAAACACTTTGTGACAGGGCAAGGCAGGAAAAGAGAATCAGTGACTATATGATTAAGAGAATACTAAGAGAAATTCCTTATTCAAGGCTTAATGGAAGCAGGGAATGCCGTGTTACAGGTAATATGAATTTCAGCTTTCAGTATGTTAATGGCGGAATGCTTGTTGTAATGCTTAATAAGCAGGGAATATGCGCGTCTGCAGGTTCAGCATGTACATCTAATTCAGGAAAGCCATCACATGTCCTTCTTGCACTTGGACTTGATGAAAAAATAGCAGAAGGTTCACTAAGACTGACAATTAACCATACAATTACACACAGGGAAGCTGATTATGTGGTTGAGTGTATTAAGAAAGATGTTGCCAGACTGCGGGAATTGGCTTAATATTAATATATCAGACAGTTACGGAGGTTAAAATAATATGTGGTACGAAGAAGCGGTGTTTTATCAGGTATTTCCACTTGGATTTTGTGATGGATTAAGAGACAACGACGGGGTGATGAACAGATGCATATCAGAATTTGCAGACTGGATACCGCATTTGCAGAAGTTAGGAACTGATGCGGTGTATTTTTCTCCAATTTTTGAGAGCGATTATCATGGCTATGATACAAGGGATTACCGTGTGATAGATAAAAGAATAGGAACTAATAAGAATTTTGCAGAGCTTGTGTCAAAGCTGCATGAGGCAGGAATAAAGGTAGTCATTGACGGTGTGTTTAATCATGTCGGAAGGGGCTTCTTTGCATTTAAGGATGTATGTGAGAAAAAATGGGATTCTGCCTATAAGGACTGGTTTAACATCAGCTTTGATGGCAATTCACCATATAATGACGGCTTCTGGTATGAGGGCTGGGAAGGATATTACAATCTTGTGAAGCTCAATCTGAATAATCCTGATGTGGTTAATTATCTTATTGAGTCAGTGCGCGGCTGGGTTAATGAATTTGATATTGATGGAATCAGACTTGATGTTGCGTACTGTCTTAACAGGGATTTTATGAAGCGTTTAAGATACGAGACAGACAGGATGAAGCAGGAGTTTTTCCTTGTAGGAGAAATGCTTCATGGCGATTACAACACAATTGTGGGTAATGAGTGCCTTCACAGTGCAACTAATTATGAGTGTTATAAGGGGCTGTATTCAAGCTTTAATTCAATGAATATGTTTGAGATTGCACACAGCATAGAAAGACAGTTTGGAAAAGAACCATGGTGTCTGTATACAGGAAAACATCTACTTACATTTGTTGATAACCATGATGTTTCAAGGATTGCCAGCACACTTACCAATAAAGCACATCTGCCACTTATATATGCACTTATGTTCGGTATGCCGGGAATTCCATGTATATATTATGGAAGTGAATGGGGATGCGAGGCCGTTAAGGGCAGCGGCAATGACAATATCCTGCGTCCGGCGTTTGATAAGCCAGAATACAACGAGCTGACTGATACAATAAGTTCATTAGGACAAATGTATCATAACAGCAGGGCTTTAAGCTATGGTGATTACACAAAGAAAGTGCTTACAAACAGACAATATGTATTCAAAAGGGAAGCAGATGGAGAAAAAGTGCTTGTTGCAATTAATGCAGATGAGAATGAGTACACAGCGTACTTTGATACAGAATGTGCAGATGCACTTAATCTTATAACAGGTAAGAAGGAAGACTTATCTGGAAAAATAGTTCTTCCACCTTACAGCTTCAGATTTTACAGATGTATGTAGAAGGTGCAGATAAGATACATGTATATAAAATAAGCCTGAGCTCATCATAATCTGATGAACTCAGGTTTTCTTTCATTAAATATTGTGTAGTAATTAAACCCTGCGTTCTTAAGCATATCTGCCACGACATCAAATCTGTAAGCAAAAAACTTAACTTCGTGTGCATCAGAACCTACAGTGATTATCTCTCCTCCGAGGTCGTGATAGATTTTAACAATATCAAGGCATGGATTAGGTTCATGCATTCCGTATTTAAGACCGGCAGTGTTGATCTCAATTCCTTTTCCTTGCTCAATGATTGTTTTAAGAATTATGCAGATTAAATCGTTAAAATCGTGCCAGTTATATGTGTAAGAATCGGCAGGTATATATCTTGCAATATAATCAAGATGACCATACACATCAAAGTTGTGACAGCAGCCAAGATTATCAAGAATACTTTCGTAATAAGTTAAAACAGTATCCTTTGCAGAACGTTTCTCCCAAAACTCAGGGTAGTAGGGATCTTCTCCATATACAAGATGTGACGAGCCTATTATGAAATCAAGCTGCTTTTCAGAATCATAAGCATTAACTCTGTCAGCGACGCTTCTCATAAGTCCCTGTTCAACACCTATGTGAATATTGATTTTATCTTTGTATGATTCTTTCAGATTCTGGAAATACTTAATGTATTCCGGAAAATCAAGGTCAAACATGACTTTTCCATCTTCTAAAGGAGCATCAAAGTCATTATGGTCGGTAAAACAGATGTGTTTAAATCCCAGTGAAATAGCATTGTTAACAACATTTACAGGGTTCTCCTCTGAATCAGAAGAGAACATAGTATGTATATGTGAATCTGATAACAGCATAGTAATGTCCTCCATCAAATATTAGTCATATGCTTAAATGTCAATATACATTATACATAAACATAATTAATCCGCAATTGATATTTTTGATGTTTATGTAGAACATGTAAACTAATGTAAAATATAGGTAATTTTTCCTTGAAAATGATTATTAGTATTGATATTATTAAAAAGACAGCGTATAAATTCTGATTATGTGAATGCGCATAGATGTAGAAGTACCAACTACGCTGTCCGACCTTGACTTTTATGCGCAGATAGGAGCTTTAGTGAGTTTTGAATTGATACACATTGTGATTATTCTTCTCGGAGGAATAGCGCTTTTCCTTTTTGGAATGCAGCTTATGGGAGATGGATTAAAGAAAGTGGCTGGTGGCAAACTGGAAGTTATTCTGTATAGATTAAGTAATACACCTCTTAAGGGAGTACTGCTTGGTACAGGTGTTACGGCAATTATCCAGTCATCGTCGGCAACTTCTGTTATGGTTGTTGGTTTTGTTAATGCCGGTATGATTAAAATGAAACAGGCTATCGGTATTATTATGGGAGCAATTATTGGTACATCTGTTACAGGATGGGTGTTATGTCTTTCAGATATCAGTGGTGGTGCCGGATGGGTAGACTTACTTTCAACAGAGGTTCTTGCTGCTGTTATTGGTGTTATCGGAATCATGTTCAGGATGTTCTGTAAGAACCCTACAAAAAAGCATATAGGTGATATTATGATAGGTTTCTGTATTCTTATGGTAGGAATGCAGAACATGAGTGCAGCAGTTGCACCATTAAGATCTGAGCCGGCATTTATTGATATGCTGACTAAGTTTTCTAATCCATTTATAGGAATACTTATAGGACTTTTGGTTACTGCCGTTTTGCAGAGTGCATCTGCTACAGTTGGTATTCTTCAGGCTTTATCAGTTACAGGAGCTATTTCATTTTCAGTAGCACTGCCTATTATAATGGGTATTGCTGTCGGAGCTGCCATGCCTGTTATCATTTCTTCATTTGGTGCGACTACAGATGGTAAGAGAACAGCATTTGTATATCTTCTTGTTGATGCACTTGGTGCTTTAATATGGGCAGTAGTATTTTATAGTGTTAATCATTTTGTGCATTTTTCATTTATGGACAGAACGATGACAACTGTTTCGATAGCATTTGTGAACTCATTATTCAGAGTTGCAACAGTTGCTGTACTGTTTCCATTCATCAGATTCCTTGAAAAGATGGTATGTGCAATCTTCAAGGAGGTTGTTGATGAGGAAGATAAAGATATTGTTGAAATCAGTGTACTTGATGACAGATTTATTGCTCATCCTACAGTTGCTATTGAACAGGCTAAGAAAGTTCTTTGTTCAATGGCACATATGGCACAGAAAAATCTTATTCGTTCCATGGAACTGCTCGATACATTTTCGCAGATAAAATACGACAAGATTCAGAGAAGAGAAGATAAGGTTGACAGATATGAGGATAAGCTTGGAACTTATCTTGTAAAGATTACACAGCAGGAGCTTACTCCTGGACAGAATAAGGAGGTTTCAAAGCTCCTCCATACAATTTCTGATTTTGAGAGAATAAGTGACCATGCTGTTAACATATCACAGGCAGCAGCAGAACTGTTTAATGAAAAGCTTAGGTTTTCTGATTGTGCTGTTGAAGATGTTGAACTGATGTCATTAATTATGAAAGAAATAGTTGGAAATGTAATAGATGCATTTGAACAGAACAAGGTTGAATATGCCTATAAGACAGAGCCGTTAGAAGAACTCGTTGACATATATTGTGATGAAATGAAGATGAATCATGTCAAGCGTGTCCAGAAAGGTGAATGTACACTTCATCAGGGCTTTATATTTAATGACCTTCTTACAGATTTCGAGAGAATTGCTGACCATTGTTCTAACGTGGCAGTTGCGATTATTGAGCTTGAGTTAAATGTGTTTGATACACATGAGTATCTTATTAATCTCAAGAAAGATAATGGAACTAATTTTGATAAATATTTTGAGGAATACAAAGAAATGTTTCCTTTAAGCCAGTATTAAGCAGAGATTAGTGTTAAGTAAACAATATTGGATACAGAATTTGTTAAGATTTCGTCAAAATGACTAATTGATAATGAGTTATTATTGAAAAAAGTGCAAAAATGTAAAAATTGGGAAGAAAGCCTTGATATTTTGCTTCTTCTTATGTAAAATACACGGTAGTTGAAATTTTAACAAACTATGTTATAAAAATTCATTTTAGGAGGAATTGTTTTTATGTCAGTAAAAGTTGCAATCAATGGTTTTGGTCGTATCGGTAGACTTGCATTCAGACAGATGTTTGGTGCAGAAGGATATGAGGTAGTTGCTATTAACGATTTAACAAGCCCTAAGATGCTTGCTCATCTTTTAAAGTATGACTCATCACAGGGAAGATATGTTAACTTCGGTGAGGAAGATCAGGTAACAGCTGATGATGAGGCTGGTACAATCACAGTTAAAGGCAAGACTATCAAGATTTACAAAGAGCCAGATGCTAATAACTGCCCATGGGGAGAGATTGGCGTTGATGTAGTTCTTGAGTGTTCAGGATTCTATACATCTAAGGCTAAGGCACAGGCTCATATTAATGCAGGTGCTAAGAAGGTAGTTATCTCAGCTCCAGCTGGAAACGACCTTAAGACTATCGTTTACAATGTAAACCATGAGACACTTACAGCAGATGATCAGATTATCTCAGCTGCTTCTTGTACAACAAACTGCTTAGCTCCTATGGCTAAGGCACTTAACGATTGTGCAACAATCGAGTCAGGTATTATGTGTACAATTCATGCTTACACAGGTGATCAGATGATTCTTGATGGACCACAGAGAAAGGGTGATTTAAGAAGATCTAGAGCAGGTGCTTGCAACATCGTTCCTAACTCAACAGGTGCTGCTAAGGCTATTGGTCTTGTTATCCCAGAACTTAACGGAAAGCTTATTGGAGCTGCTCAGAGAGTTCCAACACCTACAGGTTCTACAACAATTCTTAATGCTGTAGTTGCTAAGAAGGTTACAGTTGATGAAGTTAATGCTGCAATGAAGGCTGCTGCAACAGAGTCATTCGGTTACAATACAGAGCAGATTGTATCTAGCGATATCGTTGGTATGAGATTTGGTTCATTATTTGATGCTACTCAGACAATGGTTAATGAACTTCCAAACGGTGGCTGCCAGGTTCAGGTTGTTTCTTGGTATGATAATGAGAACTCATACACAAGCCAGATGGTTAGAACAATTAAGTACTTCGCTGAATTAAACTAATCATTTAGATTGTTTTTGCCGGAGAATGGTATGACTATTCTCCGGTTTTTTATAAAGCTGTATATGTAGCTATTTTATGTATTATATGGAGGATATTAATATGCTTAATAAAAAGTCTATTGATGATATCAATGTAAAGGGCAAAAGAGTATTATGCAGATGCGATTTTAATGTACCTTTAGATGGAAGCAGAATTACAGATGAAACAAGACTTGTAGCTGCTCTTCCAACAATCAAGAAGCTTATTGCTGATGGAGGAAAGGTTATTCTTTGTTCACATCTTGGAAAGCCAAAGGGACCAGATGCTGCATTTTCTCTTGCTCCAGTTGCAAAGAGACTTTCAGAACTTCTTGGTCAGGAAGTTAAGTTTGCAGCAGATGATACTGTTGTAGGCGATAATGCAAGAGCAGCTGTTGCTGCAATGAATGATGGAGATGTTATTCTTCTTGAAAATACAAGATTCAGACCAGAAGAGACTAAGAATGGTGAAGCATTTTCTAAGGATTTAGCTTCTATTGCAGATGTATTTGTTAATGATGCATTTGGTACAGCTCACAGAGCGCATTGTTCTAACGTAGGTGTTACACAGTATGTTGATACAGCTGTTGTTGGATACCTTATGCAGAAGGAAATTGATTTCCTTGGAAATGCAGTTAATAATCCTGTAAGACCTTTCGTTGCAATTCTTGGTGGTTCAAAGGTTTCTTCTAAGATTTCAGTTATCAATAATCTTCTTGATAAGGTTGACACACTTATTATCGGTGGTGGTATGTCTTATACATTCCAGAAAGCACATGGTGGTAATGTAGGTCAGTCATTAGTAGAGGATGATTATCTTGATTATGCTAAGGATATGATGAAGAAGGCTGAAGAAAAGGGTGTTAAAATGCTTATTCCTATCGATACAGTTGTTTCTAAGGAATTCAGCAATGATGCTCCTTCACATGTTGTAGAAGCAGGACATCAGGCAGATGACGACATGGGTATGGATATTGGACCTAAGACATGTGAACTTTACAAGGAAGCTTTAAAGGATGCTAAGACTGTAGTATGGAATGGACCAATGGGAGTATTTGAATTCCCTAATTTCGCAGCAGGAACAATTGCTGTTGCAGAAGAACTTGCACAGCTTAAAGATGCTACAACAATCATTGGTGGTGGTGATTCAGCAGCTGCTGTTAACAACTTAGGATTTGGAGATAAGATGACACACATCTCTACAGGTGGTGGAGCATCTCTTGAATTCCTTGAAGGTAAGGAACTTCCAGGTGTAGTTGCAGCTAACGATAAGTAATTAATTTTACTGACATAGTTATATAATAATATTTTCATCCAGGCCTTATTTTATTAAGTAAGGCCTGGATTTTGTTATTTATTTCACAATCTATACTTGAAATATGTACCAAAGTATGCTATTATTTATTTTACTAGGATAGTTATATCGGAATAATTTAATAGGATTGTCCATATATATGTTATTATGGATTATTTCCTGTGGGGAGGCGTAGAATGAGAAGAAAAGTAATAGCAGGCAATTGGAAGATGAATATGACACCAAGCCAGGCAGTTAAGCTTGTTACTGAATTGAAACCGAATGTTAATAATCCGGATGTTGATGTTGTGTTCTGTGTGCCATCAATTGACATAGTACCTGTAGTGGAGGCAGTGAAAGGATCTAATATACATATTGGAGCAGAGAATGTATATTATCAGGAGAAAGGAGCATTTACCGGTGAATTATCGCCAGAGATGCTTGTTGATGCGGGGGTAAGCCATGTTATCATAGGACATTCAGAAAGAAGAATGTACTTTAACGAAAGCAATACAGTTCTTAATCTTAAGCTTCATAAAGCTCTTGAACATGACATTATCCCAATTCTTTGTTGTGGAGAGACACTTGAACAGAGAGAAAAAGGGATTACGCTTGATTTCATTAAAGAACAGATAGTAGAAGCATATGTTGGTGTTACTAAAGATCAGGTGCTTCATACAATAGTTGCTTATGAGCCAATCTGGGCTATTGGAACAGGAAAGGTTGCAACTACAGCGCAGGCACAGGAAGTATGCGGATTTATAAGAACTGTATTCGAAGAGTTATATGATAAAGAAACAGCGGATCAGATAAGGATTCTTTATGGAGGAAGTGTTAATGCTTCTAATGCAGCAGAGCTTTTTGCCCAGCCTGATATTGATGGTGGACTGGTTGGAGGTGCAAGTCTCAAGCCGGATTTTGCGGATATAGTTAATTATAATAAGTAAATAAGCATGAAAAGACCTTGTTTTGATGATAATATTCAAGACAAGGTCTTTGATTTTTTTTATAAATGTGCTATCATGCTATAGGCAATTAATTAGAATACATTTAAAGGAGAATCACATTATGAGTAAAAAACCAGTAGTTTTAATGGTGCTTGATGGTTATGGTTTAAATGATAGAACAGAGGGTAATGCTATTGCTATGGCTAACACTCCTGTTATGGATAAGCTTATGAAGGAATGCCCATTCCAGAAGGGATATGCTTCAGGACTTGCTGTTGGTCTTCCAGACGGACAGATGGGTAATTCAGAAGTTGGTCATATGAATATTGGTGCTGGTAGAATTATTTATCAGGATCTTACAAGAATTACTAAGGATATTGAAGATGGTACATTCTTTAAGAACGAAGAATTACTTGAGGCAATGGAGAACTGCAAGAAGAATGATTCGGATCTTCACCTTTTCGGACTTTTATCAGATGGTGGTGTTCACAGTCATTTAAGCCATGTATATGGACTTTTAGAGATGGCAAAGCAGCAGGGAGTGTCTAAAGTATATGTTCATGCGTTCCTCGACGGGAGAGATACACCTCCAGCTTCAGCTAAGGGATTTGTTGAGACACTTGAGAATAAGATGGCAGAAATAGGAGTTGGTAAGGTCGCATCTTTATCAGGCCGTTACTATGCAATGGACAGAGATAATAACTGGGATAGAGTAGAAAAGGCTTATGATTCACTTGTAACAGGTGATGGCATTAAGGCCGAGTCAGCTACACAGGCACTTCAGGAGTCATATGATAATGGTAAGACAGATGAATTCGTTGAGCCAACAGTTATCTGTAAAGATGGTCAGCCACTTTCATTAGTTAAGGCTAATGATTCTGTTATATTCTTTAACTTCCGTCCAGACCGTGCAAGAGAGATGACAAGAGCGTTCTGCGATGATAAGTTTACAGGATTTGAAAGAAAGACAGGATTTATTCCATTAACATTTGTATGTTTCAAGGATTATGATGAATCAATCCCTAACAAGAAGGTTGCATTCAAGAAAGAGATTATTAAGAACACATTTGGTGAATTCCTCGCTAATCATGGAAAGAAGCAGTTAAGACTTGCTGAGACAGAGAAATATGCACATGTTACATTCTTCTTTAATGGTGGTGTTGAAGACCCTAATGTTGATGAGTTCAGATTACTCGTTAACTCACCTAAGGATGTTGCAACATATGACTTAAAGCCAGAGATGAGTGCTCCGGAAGTAGGTATGGACTTAGTTGAGGCTATAAAGTCTGACAAATATGATGTTATTATTATCAACTTCGCTAATCCTGATATGGTTGGACATACAGGCGTTATTCCAGCTGCAATCAAGGCTGTAGAGAAGGTTGATGAGCTTGTTGGAAAGGCTGTAGATGCAGTAAAGGATGTTGACGGAGTTCTCTTCATCTGCGCAGACCACGGAAATGCTGAGAAGATGATTGATTACGAAACAGGAGCTCCACATACAGCACATACAACTAACCCTGTTCCATTCATTCTTGTTAATTATGATGAGAATTATACACTTCGTGAGGGTGGAAGATTATGCGATATTGCTCCTACACTTATTGAAATTATGGGACTTGAGAAACCGGTTGAGATGACAGGCGAGTCTCTTCTTGTGAAGAAGAATTAATCAAAGGGTTGAAATTAATTTGTTGATTTTTCTTGCACAAAATGTTTATTTGTGATAGAATGACCTATGTTGCCGTATTGGCATAATTATGTAATAAAAAGCGCATGATGCGCAGGAATGAGGATGGTATGAATAAGATAATTCCATTGTTTCATATGTCTGTCGGAGATGTATTAAGAATTGGTTTAATGGGAGTATTTGTAGTAATTTGTATAGCTTTAGCAATAATAATTCTTATGCAGGAAAGTAAGCAGAACGGATTGTCAGGAACAATTAGTGGTGCTGCTGATTCATACTGGGGTAAGAACAAGGGCCGTTCAATGGAAGGCAAGCTTGTTAAGATAACCAAGATTCTTGTAATTCTTTTTGTTGTTATAGCAGTTATACTTAATTTTAATTTCTAAATTACGGACACTCTTAAGAAACGGATAATTTCTTAAGAGTGTTTTTGCTTTTACGAGCAATCTGGTAGAATCTGTATATTTAATGGTTAGAAAGGGATATAAGGGATATGGAGAAGGATATATTTAAACAGCGAAGACAGATGCTTGCTGATATGATTCTTAATAATGAACTGTATGTTCCAATGAAAGCTAAAGAAATCGCTATGCTTCTCGATATTCCTAAAGCTAAGCGTTCAGAGCTTATGGAAGTGCTTGACAGTCTTGTTGCAGATGGAACAATAGGTGTATCAAAGAAGGGTAAGTATATGAAGCCTGAAAATGTAGCACTTGTTGGAACATTTGAAAGCACAAGCAGAGGTTTTGGTTTTGTAGTAATACCTGACAGGGAAGATGATATATTTGTCAAGGCTAATGACACGATGAATGCTTTCTATCATGATAAGGTCAAGGTTGTGATAACTACTGAGAAGAATGGCGGTAAGAGGGCTGAAGGTAAGATTGTTGCCATTCTTGAGCATGAGGTTAAGGAAGTTGTCGGAACATTCCAGAAGAACAGAACGTATGGTTTTGTTATTCCTGATAATGCCAAGATTAACTGTGATATATTTATACCGCAGGAATTCATGAATGGAGCGGTTGAAGGTTCTAAGGTAGTTGCTTCTATAAGTGATTACGGCAGCCAGAGTAAGAATCCACAGGGAAAGGTTACAGAAGTACTTGGACATATAGATGATCCGGGCGTGGACATAATGTCTATCATCAAGGCATATGATTTACCAGTGGAGTTCCCTGAATCAGTTAAGAAGGTACTTAATGATATTCCTGATATTGTCAGTGAGAAGGATAAGGCTGGAAGAGTTGATTTAAGAAATGTGCAGATGGTTACTATAGATGGTGAGGATGCGAAGGATTTAGATGATGCTGTATCTATCTCGAAAGAAGGTCCTGTATATCATCTGGGTGTTCACATTGCAGATGTAAGCCATTATGTTACAGAGGGAAGCGCACTTGATAAAGAAGCACTTAAGAGAGGTACAAGCGTTTATCTTGTAGACCGTGTTATTCCTATGATTCCGCACAAGCTGTCTAACGGTATATGCTCACTTAATCAGGGTGAGGACAGGCTTGCACTAAGCTGCCTTATGGATATTGATGAAAAAGGCAATATTGTAGGACACAGAATATGTGAAACTGTTATTAATGTAGACAGAAGGATGAGCTATACAAGTGTAAAAAAGATTCTTGTAGATAATGATACTAATGAAATTATGAAGTATAAAGAGCTTGTTCCAATGTTTCATATGATGGAGGAGGCTGCGGAGCTTCTTAGAAAGAAGAGATTTGCAAGAGGTTCGGTTGATTTTGATTTCCCTGAAAGTAAGATTATACTTGACGAGAATGGCCACCCGACTGATATTAAGCCGTATGACAGAAATGTAGCAACTAAGATTATTGAGGATTTCATGCTTGCTGCTAATGAGACTGTTGCAGAGGATTATTTCTGGCAGGATATGCCATTTCTATATAGAACTCATGAGAATCCTGATCCAGAGAAAATGCGTAAGTTAGCCACGTTTATTAATAACTTCGGTTATACATTAAGACTTACTGATGATTTAAGACCTAAGGAGATTCAGAAGCTTCTTTCAGAGATAGAAGGTTCTGACGCTGAGAATCTTATAAGCAGACTGACACTCCGCTCTATGAAGAAGGCAAAGTATACTACTGAATGTGTAGGACATTTTGGACTTGCTGCCAAGTATTACTGTCATTTCACATCGCCTATCAGAAGATATCCTGATCTCCAGATTCACAGAATTATCAAGGAGAATCTTCACGGAGGTTTAAGTCCTAAGAGAGCTGACCATTATGATGCAATATTACCGGATGTTGCTGTCCAGACAAGTGCAATGGAGCGACGCGCGGCAGACGCTGAAAGAGATACAGACAAGCTTAAGATGGCTGAGTATATGGAACAGTTTGTCGGAGAAACATTTGACGGAGTTGTTTCGGGTGTTACCGCGTGGGGCGTATATGTTGAACTTCCAAACACTATCGAGGGCATGGTTTCTGTCAATAATATGAAGGGCTTCTATACATTTGACGAGGAACACTATGAGATGATAGGAGAACTTGGAAACAGAAGTTATAAGCTTGGACAGAAGGTTAAGGTTGTGGTTATAGGCACCGATAAGATACTAAGAACAATTGATTTTGCATTTGCATAGAATAGAATGGAGACTGACATGGCATCAAAAACAAGCGCATCAGGAAACAGACTTATAGCGAACAATAAGAAAGCTTATTTTGATTATTTTATAGAAGAAAAATACGAGGCAGGTATGGTACTTCACGGCACTGAGGTTAAATCAATCAGAGCAGGTAAGTGCTCAATTAAGGAATCTTACATTAAGATTGAGAATGGTGAAGTGTATGTATTAGGTATGAATATTACACCATATGAGAAGGGAAACATATTCAATAAAGACCCTTTAAGACCTAAGAAGTTGCTTCTTCACAAGAATCAGATTAATAAGCTTACAGGTGAACTTACAATTAAAGGATACACACTTGTTCCGCTTCAGGTATATCTGAAAGAGGGAAAGGTGAAGATGGAAATAGGTCTTGGAAAAGGTAAGAAGAACTTTGACAAGAGAGATTCTATTGCAAAGAAAGACCAGATAAGAGATGCACAGAAGGAATTCAAGAACAAGAATCTCAGATTTTAGAAATATTTTATCAGTTTTGAATCACAAGTTCATTGACTTGGCATTATGCCAATGTTAATATAAATAAGCAGGTGAAACTGCTTACACACGGGCTAGTAAAGGTTTCGACGGGGATCTTGAAGCTGGTGAAGCTATCCGCAGGAAAGCGTCAAATTCCAAACTTAAATATAAACGCTAACGATAATTTAGCATACGCTGCCTAATTGCAGCAGTCTGACTTAAAGCACCTACACTTTAAGACCCAGGCTTCGAACATGTAGGAAACGACAGTATCAAAGCTTTGAGGTGCTGGTCGTATCATGAAGCTACTAAAGGTACAAGGGTGTTGATTCCCGTGCACCGGAGGGAATGTCAAATAATCAACTATGATAGTAGAAGAACAGGGAATGGGTTTTCGGACAGGGGTTCGACTCCCCTCTGGTCCATAGGGAAAAGGGAGTGAGGAAGCGTGAGCTTCTTCGCTCCCTTTTTCCTATGGACCAGAGGAAGTCTTATTAATGGATAAAACATGGCGTAGCCGGGTTTTTGGACAGGGGCGCACGAGGTCCGGTGGACCTCGCTTTGCGCCGACCGGAGCGGAGCGAAGAATTCGACTCCCCTCTGGTCCATTTTTGATGCAAAATCCGAACTCTTTGAGTTCGGATTTTGTGCGTTAAGCATCTTATTAATTAATAATTCAGATGTTCTTTTATTAATATCCATATCCGTACAGATTTTTTGAAGTGGATGACCTTATATGTAACACGCTTGGTGGAATGTTAGGATTTGTTATGACACCTGTATTCGTATTCATGCTTCCTAAGCATGAGAGAATGGATGAGATTGCATATAAAAGAGGGCAGGTCGTTTCGGAATTCAGAAGAGCGGTTGCGTGGATTATTGACATTGTGGTTATAATATTTGATGGAGAGTGATGTAATTGCTTTTATAATGTCTGGAAAAATGCCATTCATGCCTTCCCAGAATTCATTTTCAATATTTGTCATAGTAATCCCCTTTGATTAGCTAATTAAAAGTTACGAACAAAAACTACATTAATTATAACTCAGTATACGGGCAAAAGTATACAAAAATAATTGAATTAAAAACATGAATATTATACAATCATTATAGCAATAGTAAAGATAAATTTACAGGGGAACGTGGAATGAGATTATTATCGGATATAGTGGAGTCAATCAGGCAGGTATGCAGATATGAGAAAACTGTCAGAGTAGATACCAAGGCACTTCAAAGTGTCATGATGATATTTGTATTAGTTATGTTGCTGATTGACATAGAGAATTTTAAGCTTGGTAAATATATTATCGGTGGTGTGACACTGGCAGTTGCAGTTATGAGTATAGTGCTTGTAATTGTATTAAAATACATTAAAAATGTATACAGGATATGTCAGGCTGCTGTTGTAGTATTTTTTATATTGGCAGTTATTATATCAATTGAAGGAACTAATGATGGCTTTTCACTATTATGGTTTTTATTACTGCCAGTCATAACACTTGTGCTTTTAGGCATGCCATTTGGTGCACCGGTGTGTATATTTTTTGGTTTGTATATTACGGTGTTATTCTGGACTCCTCTTAATAATATGCTTATATATAATTACACAAGGGATTATTTATTCTATTATCCGATTTTTTACTGGGGTTTCTGTCTTCTTGTAGTTGCCATGGATATTTTCTATAAGCTGTATCAGATAAGACAGGCGGACAATGAGAAAAATCTTGAAGCAGAAGTACTTGAAGCTGTAGAGGGGACTAAGAAACTTATGATTGATGCTGTTACAGCAATAAGCCAGATGCTTGATGAAAAGGATGTATATACACAGGAACATTCAAAGAGGGCTGCAGAGTATTCCAAGCTTATCGCAAAGAACCTGAAGGCGCATGAATTCACAGACGAAGAGATTTCACTGATATATAGAAGTGCCTTTCTGCATGATATTGGCAAGATTGCAGTTCCAGATGCGGTACTTAACAAACCTGCAAAGCTTACAGATGAGGAGTATGGAATAATGAAGAATCATACAGTCTGGGGCGGTCAGATATTATCTGGTCTGGAATTTCTTCCACAGGCAGATATGGGGGCTGTGTACCATCATGAAAGATATGATGGTAAGGGCTATCCATATGGAATTAAGGGAGAAGAACTTCCATGGATGGTAAGAATAATCAGTGCAGCAGATTCACTTGATGCGATGAATTCTAACAGATGTTACAGAAAGCATTGTGATAAGGATTATATTATTGGTGAATTTGAGAAGGGCGCTGGAACACAGTTTGATAAATCTGTTGCAGAAACTGTAATTACATTGATTGAGGAAGGCAGGATAGTAATATAGATATGTCAGAGAATACCAGAGTAGTATCACGAATAAAGCATATATGGGAAGTGATAGTGTGTCCATATGAAGATAAAAGCCTTGCATTCTGGATTAAGGTTGTATTTGAATTTATATGGGCTATCAGTATTCCTAATGGAATTGTCTATGGGGCACCAGATGATTATATAATAGCATTAATTATAATGGTCACAGTTCTTTTTATTAATATAATGGTTTCAAGATTTTATTACAGAACATGGATAGATGCGATAGTGTGCATAATTCTAAGCATACCAGTATTTTATGTGTATTATCATGCGAGTATCGGATATTTCAGCGTAATGTTTTCCATGATATTTGCATGTGGAATTGTATTCGTGCTTGGAATACGTAACAGCATTGTGCTTAATTTTGTATTTTTAATTATGGTAATTGTGTGTTTCAGGCTCAATGTTGATATGTCAGCCAAGTTTATATACGGCGATAATATAACGCTTCGTTTTCCATATCTGTTTATATGTTTCGTTCTTATATCATACTGCCTTATGTATATTATCCAGCGTTACTGGGTTGAAAAAAGAAAGAGAAACCAGATACTTGAGGAACGTGTGCATGATGAGAGGAAAAAGCTTGAATCTATGTCAATGAAGGTTATCGATACAATGTCCAAAGCTCTGGCAGCCAAGATACCGGGAGAAGAGGAGCACTGTAATAATGTGGCAGAGTATTCAAGGAGTATTGCACAGAGAATGAATCTTGATAAGAAATCATGTGATGATGCTTATAAGGCAGGATTACTGCATGAGATTGGAATGATTGGCATACCGGATGCACTTATTAACAGGGTTGATCTTACAGATGACGAGTATGAGATTTTTAAGACCTATGTCAGTAAGGGGTATCAGATTATTAATATGTTACAGACAGATGAATCACAAGGAATTGCACAAGCAGTCAGATATCACCGCGAGAATTATGACGGAAGTGGTTTTAATGAGGGTATAAGTGGCGATGATATTCCATTGCTTGCACGTATTGTTGCAATAGCTGATTATGCTGACCGACACATAGGCAGGAATGAAGACATATCCGATATCAGGGACAATATTGAAAGGATGGCAGATACAGTATTTGATCCGATTTGTGCCAGTATTATGGTTGAAATACTCAGCTAAGGCAGGTATGTCTGATAAGTTAATTATGGTTTTATCTGTTGATATATTATTCACCTGTTGATAATGGAATAATAGCGGTATAATATGAATAACTGGTGATGAATCTGTGAAAAAAGTTTGAACCGTGGAGATTAATATATAACAATGAGTGAATTGAATATAATAGAAATAGAGCATGGAATATCTTATATCACACCATCGGAATCGCCGTTGTCGTCTAATGTTGTGGTAATTGAGGGAAGTGATGATATATGGCTTTATGATGTCGGAAATCATCCCGATGTTATAGAACATTTAAAAGAGATTAATTGTGATGGTAAAAATATTAATATTGTATTGTCACATTTTTATCTTGACCATATTGGCAATCTGGATAAAATATGCGGATTATGGAAGAATGATGAATCGCAGGATAAAGGACATCCACAGATAAAAGACAGGATAAAAATTTATCAAGGGAAATATACTTATAAGCACACTAATAAAGGTGAAATTGTATCTGATGATATGTATATTGATGCTGGTTTTCATAAGTTTCATATATTTCAGCTTCCGTCATGTCACTCAAAAGGAAGTGTAGCAATGGAAGTAGACGGGAGATATTGCTTCCTTGGAGATGCATTGTATCCGGCAACTAAGGGTCCAGTAAGAGAATATAATAAAAGCCTTTTAAAAGAAGAGATTAATGCGCTTGAAAAGATAAAAGCACCATATTTTATGCTTAGTCATAAAGAGCCATTTGCACGACCTAAAAATGTAGTGATGGCGTGGATAGAGAAGATATATAAGGGGTTGTGATGAGGATAAGAAAGTACAAGTGGACTATGCTCATTATAAGTGGAATAATTGCGGGCATAGTATTTACAGGTTGTGTGTGGCCTGTATCTGAGGCAGAAGAGGATAATTCAATTAATTATAAATCAATATTTATTGAAAAGCTGAATGCTCATTGGAAATTACAGATTCCAGAATTACAGGATGGCAGCGATACGAAAATTAAAGAAGTAGGAAAAGGAACAGGTATTTCGTTTGACAATTATTCAAGTGAATATTTTTATTATGACGATTCAGATAGTGCATTTGTATTTAATACACCAGTCAGTGCCCCCAAAACTGTTAACACAAAATATGCACGTTCTGAATTGCGGGAAATGATGGGAGACGATAAAACAGTGAACTGGGACTGGAATGGCAGACATTGTCTTGATGTTGAAGAGGCAGTGACAAAAATTCCAGCAAATGGCAGAGTGATGGTATGTCAGGTGCATGGGATATATCCAAATGGTGATAATGGACCAGTTCCTTTGAAGGTAATATATGAGGGAAACAAAAAACGGCTTGCTATTACTTATAAAGCACATCCTCAATCATATGAAGACCAGAAAATATATTATTTTGACGAAGTAGAGCTGAACCAGAAATTCACAATATCTATACAGATAATTGATGGTACAGGTTATGTTTCAATTAGTAGTAATGGAATATCACAAAAATATGAATATAGTTATAATCCGGTAACAACAGGTTGGATTGATTTTTATAATTATTTTAAAGCTGGAAATTATATTCAGGATTGTGAAGATAATAGTGAGAATGCAGGCTCAACAGTCAAAATGTACAATATAAACGTAACTCATGAATAATCTATATCATGAGTACAGCCATGATTTAACAAAAAATATTGTAATTGAGGTTAAATTGATTTACAATTTATGGTAGTGATTTTAAGGGAGGTTATAGAAATGGATTTTACAACATTACAGAAAGCTATGATTGATGCCATGAAGGCAAGAGATAAGGCGAGAAAGGATTCTATAGCAGTACTTGTATCTGCGGCTAAGAAGCTTGCTATTGATTCGGGCTGTCGTGAAGATATTCCTGATGAGATGGTAGACCAGGCTATATTAAAAGAGATTAAGAGTATCAAGGAACAGATAGATACTTGTCCAGCGGACAGAACTGAGTTATTAGAAGAATATAATGCACGTCTGGCTGTTATGTCAGAGTTTGCACCTAAAATGCTTTCAGAGGATGAGGTAAGAACAATTCTTAATGAGAAGTTTGCAGACGTCATAGCTACTAAGAACAAGGGTCAGATAATGAAAGCTGTCATGTCAGAGCTTAAGGGCAAGGCTGATGGCAAGGTTATCAATGCGGTTGTGGCTGAGATGTGCAAGTAGTTATATTTTAAATGTAAATCTATAGATATATCACAAATTGATTTTTGATTAAATTGCAAAATACGCTAAAGTATTTTGAATCAATGACAATATAAGATATGTAATCAATAATAAATGATTAACATGGGATGCAGCAATTTGAAACAGATTGTTGCATCTTTTTTATTTTATTATAAGTGATTGCCACTTAATACACAAAAGCGTAAAATATATAATATCGTAATATAGGAATATACAACATTTCAGGAGGAGTCAGCTATGAACAGAGCTGTTGTTTATTATTCATTATCAGGAAATACAAAGGAAGCTGCAAAGGTTATTGCAAGAAAGCTGGGAGCAAAAATCTTTGAGATAGATTTAGTTAAGCCATTACCCAAGAATACAGTGAGGCAGATGCTTGTTGGAGGAATGCAGTCAACATTTGGAAGAAGACCTAAGATAAAAGGTGTTCCGGATAACATAGATTATTATGACGAAATTATATTGGGTATGCCAGTATGGGCAGGTATGCCTGCGTCTCCGGTCAACACATTTATAAAAAATTACGGCGTGGCAGATAAAATTGACGCTGTGTTTACATTCAGTGGTGGCGGAGACAATGACAGATGTCTTGCACAGTTGTCAAAAAGCCTTAAGAATTTAAAGAATCAGGATGCGTTAGCAGACCGCAATAGTAATGCTGCAAAGGATAATCAGGAGAAGCTTGAAAAGTTTGTTATGAGTATCAAGTAGAAATGTATGCTATAATGGACATATTGATAAAGTTGATTACAATATAACTGGAGGATACAAGCATGGACGAAAATGTAAAGAAAAGAAATGAAGTACTGGCACAGACTGTGATTAAAGGCTTACAGTCAAGAAACATGTCAGGATATTATGCAGAAGATAAAGAAGCAGCATTAAAGCAGGCTTTGGAGTTAATTGATGAGGAAAGCACGATTGCTATGGGCGGCTGCCACAGTGCGCAGGAGATTGGACTTGTAGAGGCTTTGAAGGAAGACAATTACAATTATATAGACCGTTCAAAGATGACTCCAAGAGAGGGACTTCTGGCTTCATATGACGCTGATGTGTTCTTATCAAGTGCAAATGCAATGACAAGTGATGGAATTCTTGTCAATATTGATGGCAATTCCAACCGTGTTTCATGCATAGCGCAGGGACCAAAGAAGGTAATCTTCATAGTTGGAATGAATAAAGTCTGTTCAGACCTCGATTCGGCAATGAAGCGTGCAAGAAATATAGCTGCACCAACCAATGCACAGAATTTTAATGTCAAGACACCATGCAAGACAACCGGAAAATGTTTTGACTGTAAATCACCAGACACATTATGCTGCCAGTTCCTGATTACAAGATATTCACGTCATGTCGGAAGAATACATGTAATACTTGTAAATGACACACTTGGTTATTAAAAGGAGAAATTATGATTAACAGACTTCATATGGCAATGATTGAATTATATAAAGGAGACGCTAAGAGAATACAGCATTTTTGCAAGGTTCACAGCTATGCAAAGCTGATTGCACAGATGGAAAATGTTGATGAAAAAAGTCTTTTTATAATCGAAACAGCGGCGCTTACACATGATATCGGGATTCATATATGTGAAGAAAAATATGGTGAGTGTGGTGGCAGGCTGCAGGAAAAAGAAGGCCCGGCTATCGCAGCAGAACTTCTTGACAGGCTTGGCTTTGACAGCAAAGTATCAGAAAGAGTGCAGTATCTGATAGGACATCATCATACTTACAACAATATTGACGGCATTGATTATCAGATACTTGTTGAGGCAGATTTCTTAGTTAACATATGCGATGATAATCTTACAAAGGAAGCAGCATTAAAGGCATATAACAGCATTTTTAAGACAGAATGTGGTAAAAAGATATGTCGGGAAATGTTCGGGCTTGAATAATATATTTATCAACAGAGTACACATTTTAAACATATTTATCAGATAATATATAGACAATTAATTCACCGTGAAAGTGAGGATTACATATGGATAAGATGAAGATTTTGGTAGTAGATGATGAAAGCAGAATGAGAAAGCTTGTAAGTGATTTCCTGACAAGAAAAGGTTATGTTGTTATTGAGGCAGCTGATGGTGTTGAGGCTGTTGATACATTTATGGAGAATAAAGATATTGCTCTTATAATTCTTGATGTTATGATGCCAAGAATGGATGGCTGGGAAGTGTGCAGGCAGATAAGAAAGGATTCTAAAGTTCCTATTATTATGCTTACAGCCAAGGGTGAGGAGATGGATGAACTACAAGGCTTTGAATGTGGAGCTGATGAATATATTGCCAAGCCATTTTCTCCTAAGATACTTACAGCCAGAGTTGATGCAATTATAAGACGTGCATATGGTGTTGACAGCAACGAAATAATTGAGATAGGTGGAATTACTATTGATAAAGCGGCACATATCGTTAAGATTGATGGTGAAGAGATAGAGTTAAGCTATAAGGAGTTTGAACTACTTACTTATTTTATTGAGAATAAGGGAATTGCATTGTCAAGAGAGAAGATTCTTAATAATGTATGGAATTATGATTATTATGGGGATGCAAGAACTATAGATACCCATGTTAAGAAATTAAGAAAGAAAATGGGTGAGAAGGGTGATTACATCAAGACAATCTGGGGTATGGGTTACAAGTTCATTGTTGACTGATTCTGCGTATAAGGAAGGCAATTAAAGATGAAGATACATTCAATCAAGTTTAAGATTACACTTCTTCTGGTAGTTACTGTTACATGTCTTGTGTCAATGCTTATTGGGTTTAACAGCATTTTTTCAGAAAAAGTGTATATGAACCGTAAGCAGAAGAGCATGATTAATTCTTATGAGAATGTCAATGAAATCATGCAGAAATATACTGATTCACAGATAGATAAAGATACTATGTGTGCTGATATGGAGAACATATCTACAGCAAAGGGAATATCTGTGCTTGTAGTTGACAGCAGCTGGTGTACCATATATGTAAGTACTCAGGGAGATGATTCAATGATGGAACGTCTTCGCATGAGTATATTTAATGGAGATATTTTTAAGAATAATGGTTCGCCTGATAAAGCACCAGAACCTAAGGAACAGGAAGATGATTCAGATAACCCAGCAGACAAGGATGATAAGAATAATCATAGAAAGCGTTTGGAAGATATTATTGATATGTCGGGTACATCGCTTGTTGAGAACAGAACAATAATAAGCTCTAACGATAAATACACACTTCAGAAGGTGTACGATGAGAGACTGGGCGATTATTATCTTGAGATATGGGGCACGCTTGATAATGGCTATTCAATTATATTAAGAACTCCAATTCAGGGAATTAAGGATAATGTGAATATATCTACAACACTTATTAAATATGTTGGTGGAGCAATTCTTATAGTTGGAATAATTTCAGCATTTGTGGTATCAACATATATAACAAGACCGATAAAGCAGCTTTCTGATATTGCAGAGAGAATGTCAGAAATGGATTTTGATGCAAGGTATGAAGGCAGTGATAAAGGCGAGATTGGACTGCTTGGTAAGAGTATGAACAATATGTCTGAGAAACTTGAACATAATATTGCGGAGCTTAAGAAAGCTAATCTGGAACTAAAGAGGGATATCGATAAGAAAGAAAAACTTGAGATTATGAGAACAGATTTCCTTTCAAATGTTTCTCATGAATTAAAGACTCCAATTGCCCTGATACAGGGATATGCTGAAGGTCTTAAGGAAGGCATAACAGATGATCCTGAAAGTATGGGATTTTATTGTGATGTTATTATGGACGAGGCAAACAAGATGAATACAATGGTTAAGAGACTGCTTACGCTTAATCAGATAGAGTTTGGTAATGATGAACCGGATATGGAGCGTTTTAACATTAATGAGCTGATAGCTTCTGTTGTTGATGCTAATGCAATAAGGGCAGGACAGAAGAATATGAGCATAGTATTTGATAATCGTAATGAACAGAATTTCGTATGGGCAGATGAATATAAGACAGAAGAGGTTCTTACCAACTATATATCCAACGCACTTAACCATTGTGACGGAAAGCAAGCAATAGAGGTCAGAACATCAAAGTCAGAAGACGGAGCAACAATCACTGTCACAGTATATAACAGTGGCAGGAATATTGCTGAAGAGGACCTTGAACGCATCTGGGAGAAGTTCTATAAAACCGATAAAGCAAGAACAAGAGAATATGGCGGTAATGGTATAGGATTATCAATTGTTAAGGCTATTATGGAGTCAATGGGGCAGGAGTATGGCGTCAGAAATGTTTCTGACGGTGTAGAGTTCTGGTTCACACTTGACTGCAAATCATGATTTCATAACATTTTCAAGAGTATAACGGGCAGCTTGTGCTTCATCTAACTGATGAACATAGGCTGCTCTTTTTTCAGGCTTATATCCATCGCCATGTCCATTATATTCAGCATAATATACAGTTTCATGTGATTCAGGTTTATTCCAGTCAGTGAAGCCCTCATCAATAATCTGGTCGGAATATTCACAGTTAAGAAGAACAACCTTGGCATGAATTCTCCAAGGTCTGCTTAAAGCAACGCTTTTAGGCGGACAGTTTCCTGTAAATGTACAATTATCAAATACATATCCGAAAGCCTGACCTTCATATGTTGAAGGTGCAGTATAATAAGAGTTGATGGGTTCATTCCGGTTTAATGCAAAAAGTGTGCAGTTTTTAAAGTAGGCTGTGGCACTTCCGAAAATAAAATCAATTTCACCACATATAAAGCAGTCTTCATATAACTGGTGAACGAGCTTTCTTTCACCGTCTATTGTTGGACCTGTAAAACCACCTGGTTGTTTTTCTTTAAGAGGCAGCGGACCGGTGAATAAAGTGTCCTGATGACCGAGAATTTTACAGTGCTTAAATGTGATGTTGTCACCTTCAGCGTATACAGCGATTGCCTGACCGACATTATCACCAAATCCGGCACTGTTTTCGAATGTTATATTGCTTGCAGAGAAATTATCGGCATATACAAGAAATGTATAGGAACGGAAAGTTCCACGCTTAGAGCCGTCAGGCATAATCATTCTTGCATAGAAACCCTCTGTAATAATAGTTTCGTCTGTATCTTCACCAATTAAGGTAATATTATTTTTTCTGACTTCAACGCGTTCTTTATATATTCCTTTTTTAATGTAGATAGTCTCAGGGGTTCCAGCTGGAATTGAATCAACAGCCTGCTGGATAGAATTAAAATCTCCGGAATTATCTTTAGCTACAGTAATCATGTGAGTACCTCCGATATTTTTTTGCTATTATAGCACACTGGACATTAATAAATAAAGCGAGTATAATTCCTTTCGTTAAAAAAATTGTAGGAAATAGTGATTATGATAAGAATAATAGAAGATATGAGAGATGTTAATATATATCTTTCATTAAGAAAACAGGTTGGATGGATTAAGTTAGATGAAAAGCAGGCTCAGAGAGCATTGGATAACAGCGTGAAAGTATTTACAGTATATGATGGTGACAAGCCTATAGGAATGGGCAGAGTGGTTGGAGATATGGCTGTAATAAGCTATATTCAGGATTTAATAATAATACCGGAATATCAGAGTAAGCACATAGGTAGCATGCTTATAGAACATATAATAGATTATGTTAAAGGAATTACCCAGGAAGGTACAAGAATGATGCTTTGTCTTATGTGTGCCAAGGGTAGAGAGATATTCTATGAAAAGCATGGATTTATCGCAAGACCGACACCAGAACTGGGTCCGGGAATGATACAGTATATATTACAATAGTATTGTAATATATAATGTTAACCTAATGTTAACTTAAAATAATAATAGGTTGACAATAGCTTTTTGAGTGTGTACAATAACAAATGTTGTATTACTACATTTGAAAAGAGGACTTTAATTATGAAAAGCAAAAAGGTTACTATTTATCAGCTGACATTTATGGCTATGATGGCAGCAGTTACATGTATTCTTGGACCACTTTCAGTTCCAATTGGTCAGATTCCAATATCTCTTACTAATCTTGTGATTTATTTCACGGTATTTGTACTGGGTATATGGGCAGGAACAGGAAGCTATGGAATATATCTGCTGCTTGGTGCTGTAGGACTTCCTGTATTTTCAGGATTCGCTGGTGGATTAGGAAAGCTTCTCGGACCAACAGGAGGATATCTTATTGGTTTCATATTCATGGCACTTATTGGAGGAGCTGTGATTGAGCTTTCACACAGGAATATTTTTCTTACAATGCTTGGCTGGGTAGTTGGAACTGCTGTTGCATATGCATTTGGTACGGTATGGTTTGTATACCTTATGAAATGTTCAGTCACATATGCACTTACAGTATGTGTATATCCATTTATCGGATTTGATATTGTTAAGATAGTTATTGCAACACTTCTTGGAAAGACAGTAAGATATGCAATAACCAAAGCTGGTCTTATACAGAAAGCAGCATAATAAGTTAAAGAAAAAGGTGTCTCCGGATTAACGGAGGCACCTTTTTAAGTGCATTGCAGAATTAATTATCTGAGAGTCTTAACATACTCAGCAATCTTCTCATCCTTGCAGTTAGCAAAGAAAAGTTCTTCAAACTTCTCACCTGCAACAGCACCCTTAACAAGATCCTGGTCAAGCTCCTTAAGAACTTCTACGAGATCCTGCTTAAGAGTAACAGCTCTTACGCCGTCAAGAATCTTCTTATTTCTCTGTTCTGGAACAACTCTTTCTTTAGGATATCCACCACCTGGCTCACCTTCGAAAAGCTTCTCGAAGATGTATGTGAGGTTAAGCTCTGCACCCCATCCGAAGCCCTTTGCAAATGGAAGGGCGATAGCGTTACCATCGTTAATCTGCATGAACATATAAGCGTCTGAAGGATCAACAACATGTCCACAGAGAACTCCAGGGAAAGAGTTAAGTGCTAACATAGCACCTTCACCAGTACCACAGCCTGTTACTACAAAGTCAGCAGCACCGCTGTTTAAAAGAATAGCAGCAAGGATACCGTTCTGTACGTATGTAAGCTGTGCCTTATCATCAGCTGAGTACATACCATAATTATCAACTGTATGTCCCTTGCTTTCTGCAACCTTCTTAAGTGATGCATAAATCATCTCATTCTTTGCAGCCTGGCTGTTTTCATTAATTAATGCGATTCTCATTATGAAATCTCCTCTTTTCTTATATTCTATATAAACTATAAGCTGTGGGATTGCTTTTGTCAAATGTGTATACTGAAATAATACATTTACCAAATGCGTACTTATGTGTTATATTATACAGAACGAATTAAGTTGAAAGAGGTTAGATAATATGGCTGAAAATAAAGATTCCCAGGCAGCATTTATGGAGGCTGTCGGAAGCATTAAAGAATACGCTAAGGTTAATGGCAATATTGTTACAAGAGAGGATGTACACAGCTTTTTTAAAGATATGGCATTAGATGATGCCAAATTCCAGATGATTTCCGGATATCTGATGGCTAATGGAATTAAGATACAGGGTGAAGACAGCGTAGATAATGAATTCCTGAAGCTGATGGAAAGTGCCTCAGATGATAATATTGATGAGTCAGGACAACATATTTCTAAGGAAGAACAGGAAGATAAGAAGGTTGCGGATGATATTGTAAGTCATCTTGATTATGAAGAGGATGAGAAGTATCTGAAAATATATCTTCAGGATATATCAGGAATACAGCCTATGACAGATGTTACAAGATCATATCTTCTTATGAACATAGTTGAGGATAATGATAAAGAATCACTAAAACTGCTTACAGAAAGTTATCTTGAAAAGATTGTGTCATGGATAGAACCATTCAGAGGAAAGGGAGTTCTTGCATGTGACCTTGTACAGGAGGCCAATCTGGCTATGACAGCATATATAGGACAGCAGGAATGGCTTAATAATTATGAGTGGAAGGATAAGATTAAAGAAGGTGGACAGGAAGACCTTCTTAATGTGCTTAAAGGAATTGACGAAGCAGTTAAGGAGCTTATTGAAGGCAGTCTTAATATGCTTATAGATGAACAGACGGATGTTAATATGGTTTCGGGAAAAATTCTCAATAAAGTCAATCTTGTAAATGACTGGGGAACAAGACTTAAAGAAGAATTAGGAAGAAAACCTACGGTGGAAGAAGTAGCAAAGAACATGGGAGTTGCAGAAAATGTGGTACTTGAGGCTATCAGGCTTTCAAGTGAAACAATTGAAGATATCAAGTACGAAAAGACGGTTCCTAAAGAATAACTGATTAATAAAATTAATATATACACGATTTCGAGAAAAATTTAACAATTTTTTATTGATTTTAATTAGGGCATGGTATAGAATTAAAAAGAATTTTGTAATAATTTACAAGAAATTATAAGAAAAGAGGTTTATGTAAGATGGCAAAAATCGATTTAAGCAAGTATGGCATCACAGGTGCTACAGAGATCGTCTACAATCCTTCTTATGAATTATTATTCGAGGAAGAGACTAAGTCTACTAACGAAGGTTATGAAGTTGGTAAGGAAAGCGAACTTGGAGCTGTTGATGTTATGACAGGTATCTATACAGGTCGTTCTCCTAAAGACAAGTACATTGTTGTTGATGAGAACTCTAAGGACACTGTATGGTGGACATCAGATGAGTATAAGAACGATAACCACCCAATGTCAGAAGATGTATGGGCTAAGGTTAAGGACATCGCTAAGGCAGAGCTTTCTAATAAGAAACTTTTCGTAGTTGATGCATTTTGTGGAGCTAACAAGGACACAAGAATGGCAGTTCGTTTCATCGTTGAAGTTGCTTGGCAGGCACATTTTGTAACTAATATGTTCATTAAGCCAACAGCAGAAGAACTTGAGAACTTCGAGCCAGATTTCGTTGTATATAATGCTTCTAAGGCTAAGGTTGAGAACTATGCTGAATTAGGCCTTAACTCAGAGACATGTGTTGCATTCAACATTACAAGCCATGAGCAGGTAATCATTAATACATGGTATGGTGGAGAGATGAAGAAGGGTATGTTCTCTATGATGAACTACTACCTTCCATTAAAGGGTATTGCTTCAATGCACTGCTCAGCTAACACAGATAAGAACGGAGAGAATACAGCAATCTTCTTTGGTCTTTCAGGAACAGGTAAGACAACACTTTCAACAGATCCTAAGAGACTCCTTATCGGTGATGATGAGCATGGTTGGGATGACAATGGCGTATTCAACTTTGAAGGTGGATGCTACGCTAAGGTTATCAACCTTGATAAGGACTCAGAGCCAGATATCTACAATGCAATTAAGAGAAACGCTCTTCTTGAGAACGTTACACTTGATGAGAATGGAAAGATTGATTTCGCAGATAAGAGCGTAACAGAGAATACTCGTGTATCTTACCCAATCAATCATATTGAGAATATAGTAAGACCAATTTCTTCAGCTCCAGCAGCTAAGAATGTAATCTTCCTTTCAGCAGATGCTTTCGGAGTACTTCCTCCAGTATCTATTCTTACACCAGAGCAGACACAGTACTACTTCCTTTCAGGATTTACTGCTAAGCTTGCTGGTACAGAGAGAGGAATCACAGAGCCTACACCTACATTCTCAGCTTGCTTCGGACAGGCATTCCTTGAGCTTCATCCTACAAAGTATGCAGCAGAGCTTGTTAAGAAGATGGAAAAGAGTGGAGCTAAGGCTTACTTAGTTAACACAGGATGGAATGGAACAGGTAAGAGAATCTCTATTAAGGATACTCGTGGTATCATTGATGCTATCCTTTCAGGTGCTATTAATACAGCTCCAACAAAGAAGATTCCTATGTTCAACTTTGAAGTTCCTACAGAGCTTCCAGGAGTAGATCCAGCAATCCTTGATCCAAGAGATACATATGCTGATGCTTCTGAGTGGGAGACTAAGGCTAAGGATCTTGCTGCAAGATTCAATAAGAACTTTGTTAAGTACACAGGTAACGAAGCTGGTAAGGCTTTAGTTGCTGCTGGTCCACAGCTTTAATTTTCAATCGTTACAGAGTTTGAATTATGATTATATACCTGCGTCTGAATTGAATTCATTCGCAGGTATATTTGAATTTTTTTGACATATAATATTGTGTAATCAGTAAAGAAGATGTATAATCAATACATCGGTACAGATCACGTATCAATTGAATATTTCCTGGGACGTTCGCAAAACCACATTATTTTGATCCTACATTTCATCGACGGGATTCCTATATCTCCATTCCAATGTCAAGCCTCCTTAGTCAGTGGAAGGCAGCGGTCTGGATGCGGTTGCCCACCTAGCTTCGCTAGGAGTCGAAAGCGTGGGGAGCGGCGTTTTGGGATATTATTAACAGGCTGTCACATAAGTGACAGCCTGTTTTTTGCGCGAAAAGCGATGAGCATACCTAGTTCTAAAACACACATTTTCAGCATATACTATCAAGAGCTTGTCTGAACAGGGACACTTAATTTAGTATGGAGAATAGTATATGAAACAGAGAACAAAAATAATATTCTTAGCCTATTCTGCACTGGTGATTTTTATGTCATCAGCATGTATATATATGTCACATATGATTAAATCAAGATATCAGGACACATCGTCAGAAATCAATATTTATAAAAATGTATATGTAACTAATATAGAAGACAACACGATAACTGCCAATATGTATGGTAATATAAAGAAATTCAATAGTGGAAAGATAGCAGAAGATGTAACCGGGTGTTTATGTGATATTACCGTTGAGGATGGAAAGATTGTTGGAGTTAATACCAAGACGGATGTTGTAAGTGGAAAGGTGCTGTCAGTTTCACAAGATAGCGTTGAAATTGAAGGTTATGGTTCTGTTAAGCTGGATGAGGACTTTATTATGTATGAAAAAGAAAACTCATTGATAAGTAATTACAGCAGTATAATTGTCGGTTATGCATTACAGGATTTTATTGTGGCGGATGGAGAAGTTTGTGGTGCTATTAAGAATAAACCTTTGCAGGCTGACAATATAAGAGTAATTATCAAGACAAGCGGATTCAGAGATATATTTTTTAATGAAGCAGTTTTTTGTGCTGATTCAGGAATGATAGTTGAGACTGGTGAAGAATCTTATGAGACGGCACCTGGGGAGACGGTTGTGTTTAATCCGGATACAGAAGACTTTAATGAGGGCAGAATAAAACTAATTCCTAAATCAGGTGAGATACAGTTCCAGTCAGTAAACAGAGGCATAGGAACACCTTCATATGGCGGAACTATTGAAGTTTCACTGTATGATGAGGGAATTGTTGTTGTAAATGAAGTGGGGATAGAAGATTATCTTAAAAAAGTTGTCCCTAGCGAGATGCCGTCAGGGTTTAATCTTGAAGCACTGAAATGTCAGGCTGTATGTGCAAGAAGCTATGCTTATACGGAACTTTCTAATAACTATTATAGTGCTTATGGAGCACATATTGATGACTCAATACAGTTTCAGGTATATAATAACTCACAGCGGGCAGAATCAACAGATACTGCAGTAGATGAGACAGCGGGACAGGTGCTATCATATAACGGAGAAGTTGTTAAGACATATTACTATTCAACCTCATGTGGAAGCACAACAGACGTTACACTTTGGGGCAATACAACAGAAAACTATCCGTATTTTGTTGCGGAGTGTGTGGGTGGAGTGGACAGAGGACTTACACTGACAGTAGAATCGGAGTTCAATACATTTATAAAAGGTGAAAATGAGGCTGATTATGATTACGACTGCACCTTGTACAGATGGAGCATGGAGGAATCTGTTAAAGAGATAAGTGAAGGATTTGCACGTTCTACAGGGAAGAATGTAGGAAACATAACAGATATTGAAGTACTTGAGCGTGTTAATGGAGGAGCGGCAGTAAAAGTTAAGGTTACAGGTGATAAAGGCGAGACAGTGATAGACAGTGAATCAGCGATTAGGGCAGCATTTGGCAATGCAAATGTGGATATGAATACTAAGTCAGGAACGACAAGATATGCTAATCTGCCAAGTACATTCTGTGTGTTTGAGAAGGTGACGGAGGGAAAGAAGCTTACAGGCTTTAAGATAACAGGAGGTGGCTACGGACATGGAATCGGCATGAGTCAGAATGCTGCCAATAAAATGGCAGAATCCATGACTTACGCGCAGATTCTGGAATTCTTCTACAGAGGTACTACGCTTACTCTGATTTCTTCCCAAGATAATGCCTGAATATTTTTTCATCATTGATGAAGTAGTTAATCTCTGCACCGATGAATATTATAATCATACAGGCATACATCCATATAAGTGCTATGATAATAGTAGCAAGACTTCCGTACATGTATGAAAAGTTCGGTGAGTGGCCAACATAAAGAGAATACAGTGCTGTAAAAAGATACCATCCTAAAGCAGAAAAGGAAGCTCCTGGAATCTCTTTATAGAACTTTTTTCCTCTTCTTGATACAAGTGAGAATGCTATAGTAAAGAAGAGTGTGAATATACTTGGAAAGAGAAAATGTTTACTGTTAAATATTCCTCTGAATATCACGACTACATTAGTAAGCTGTGGTATATATTTCATAGTGAAGCTCATAATATTGTTACCAAATACCATAAGTATAAGGCTGGCAATAATAAGAATCATAAATATAAGGGCATAGATACTTGCTCTTATTCTCTGGAAAAGCCAGTTCTTCTGGTTATCTTTTCTGTATATCTGTTTTAATCCACGGACAATAGCCATGAAACCTTTACCGGCAGCCCATATGATAGCAATTGCAGTAATGAGGGTTAATGCAGTTGTTGAATTGTCATATATATCAGTGAGCATTGCCCGGACAATAGGCTGCAGCTGAGTTGGAAGAACGCCGTATATGATTTTTAAAAGGTCTGCCTTGGAAACTGGCAGGAACTTTATAAGGCTTAAAAGACCAATAAAAAACGGGAAAAAGCTCAGCATGAGATAGTAACATGCTGAGGATGCGTAGTCGCCGATGCGGTCTTCAGATATTTTAGTGACAATTCTTTTGATTAATAATATTAAATTGAGCATTCTTATACCTTAATCCTTAATTGAATGTTTTCAAGATATTATATGTTATTTTATAGAATTTAGCAATTACTTGCAAACAGCAGTTATTTTATGTAAAATGTGATACGTGTAATTATGCACAGTAAATATAGCGAGGCAGATATGGGAATAAGTGTTAAGCTTCAGGTGTTTGAAGGACCTTTAGATCTTCTTTTACATTTGATAGATAAGAATAAAGTTAATATATATGATATTCCGATTGCAATGATTACAGAACAGTATATGGAATATGTTGAGCAGCTAAAGAAGGAAGATCTTAATGTGGTAAGTGAGTTCCTTGTAATGGCGGCAACTCTTCTTGATATTAAGTCAAGAATGTTACTTCCTAAGGAAGTGGATGAGGAAGGCAATGAGGAAGATCCAAGAGCAGAGCTTGTTGAAAAGCTGTTAGAGTACAAGCTGTATAAGGCTATGGCACAGGAATTAAAGGACAAGCATACAGATGCAGAGAGAACTTATTATAAGAAGCAGAATATTCCGGAGGCGGTTGCAGCATATACACCGCCGGTTGATCTTACAGAGGTTATTGGTGATACAACACTTATGCGTCTTAACAGAATATTTGCTGATGTTTGTAAACGTAAGGAAGATAAGATAGATCCTGTACGAAGCAAGTTTGGAAAGATTGAGAAAGAAGAAGTTACCATGAGTGAAAAGCTTGTGGATATTAAAGCATTTATGATGGAGCATGAAGATTTTAGTTTCAGGGAGCTTTTGTGGAATAATCCGTCAAAGATTGCTGTTATAGTAACATTTTTAGTTGTGTTAGAGCTTATTAAGACTGGATTTGTTGAGGTTAAGCAGGAATGCCCGGAGGATGATATATTCATAAGGGTGGTCAGGGATCCTGAGCTTATTGAAGATATAACAGAGGAGTAGAATGATGAGTTTAGAACAGATGGAAGGCATAATTGAGGCTGTGCTTTTTACTATGGGTGATTCTGTGGAAGCAGGTAAGCTTGCAGATGCCATAGAACAGGATGTGGATACAACTGTTAAGATAGTACACAATCTTATGGATAAATATGAATCAGATAACAGGGGAATAAGAATCATTGAGCTTGAGAACAGCTTCCAGCTGTGTACCAAGCAGGAATATTATGATGCACTAATAAGAGTGTGCAGCCAGCCAAGAAGATATACACTGACAGACGCGGCATTAGAGACATTGTCGATAATAGCATATAAGCAGCCTGTAACTAAGATAGAGATAGAGAATATCAGAGGTGTTAATTCAGACAGAGCAGTAAGCAAGCTTGTTGAGCTCGGTCTTGTGAAGGAAGTTGGAAGACTTGATGCGCCGGGAAGACCAATGCTTTTTGGAACAACAGAGGATTTCTTAAGGTCATTTGGAGTACAGTCGATAGACGAGCTTCCAACAATCAGTGAAGATATGGTTGAACAATATAAGGAAGAGGCAGAGTTAGAGCTTGCAAGCGAAAGCTTTGATGCAGATAATCAGGAAGATTCTGATGGTCAGATAACATTAGGAATATAGAAAGGAAGTTGACATTATGGAAAGAAAGAATGCATGGAAGAAATATTCAGACGAAGATAAGAACAATGTATTCACATTTGCAGATGAATATAAGACTTTTATATCTGAGTGTAAGACAGAAAGAGAATGTGTAAAAAAGGCTGTAGAACTGGCAAAGAAAGCCGGATACAGAGATTTACAGGAGATAATAGCAGCTAATGAGACACTTAAAGCAGGCGATAAGGTATATGCCGTTAATATGAAGAAGGCAATAGTGCTTTTTAATATTGGAAGTGAACCGATAAGCACTGGTATGAATATACTTGGGGCACATATTGATTCACCAAGACTTGATATCAAGCAGAATCCTATGTATGAAGATTCAGACCTGGTTCTTCTTGATACACATTATTATGGAGGAATCAAGAAATACCAGTGGGTAGCAATTCCTCTTGCACTTCATGGTGTTGTTGCATTAAAGAATGGCGAATGTGTTGAAGTTGTAATCGGAGAAGACGCTTGCGATGCGGTTGTCGGAGTATCAGACCTTCTTATACACCTGGCTGCTAAACAGATGGAAAAGAAAGGAAGCTCGGTGGTTGAGGGCGAGGACCTTGATATCCTTATAGGAAGCATGCCGGCAGCATCAGACAGTGATAATACAGATGAGGATAAGGAAGAAAAGGAAGCAGTTAAGAAGAATATTCTTGCAATTCTTAAAGAAAAATATGGGATTGAAGAGGAAGATTTCTTATCAGCAGAGCTTGAGGCTGTTCCGGCAGGACCTGCAAGAGATTATGGCCTGGACAGAAGCATGATTATGGGATATGGACATGATGACAGAGTGTGTGCTTATCCGTCGCTTATTGCACTTCTTAATACACCACATGTTACAAGAACTGGCGTATGTATTCTTGTAGATAAAGAGGAGATAGGAAGCGTCGGCGCAACAGGTATGCATTCAAGATTCTTTGAAAATATGGTCGCAGAGGTTATGGACAGATGCGGTGATTATTCAGAGCTTAAATTAAGAAGAGCACTTGCTAATTCTTATATGTTATCATCAGATGTAAGTGCAGCATATGACCCTAATTATGCATCTGTGTTTGAAAAGAAGAATTCAGCATTCTTTGGAAAAGGTATGGTGTTTAACAAGTACACAGGTTCAAGAGGTAAGAGTGGTTCTAATGATGCTTCTGCTGAATTCATTGGAAAGTTAAGAAAAGTTATGGATGATGCAGATGTATATTTCCAGATGGCAGAGCTTGGAAAGGTAGATGCAGGCGGTGGCGGAACAATCGCATATATCTTAGCTAATCTTGATATGAATGTAATCGACAGTGGAATTGCTGTACAGAATATGCATGCACCATACGAGGTAATAAGCAAGGCTGACCTATATGAGACATTAAAGGGATATGAAGCATTTTTACAGATGTAAAATGTTTGTGTTAACGAAAGGACAATAATATGAAGTGGAATAAATATTCAATCCAGACAACTACAGATGCAGTTGATATGATAAGCAGCGCGCTTAATGATATAGGAATTGAAGGTATCGAAATTGAGGATAATGTACAGCTTACTAAGGAAGAGGCTAAGTCAATGTTTGTAGATTTCATTCCTGACCTTCCACCTGATGATGGCAGCGCTAAGGTTAATTTCTACATTGACAGTGAAGAAGATGATGGCTCAATGCTTGAAAAGGTTAAGGCAGAACTTGAAGATTTAAGAATGTTTATTGATATTGGTGAGGGTACAATCACAGAATCAGAGACAGAGGATAAGGACTGGATTAATAACTGGAAGCAGTACTGGCATACATTTACAATAGGAGACTTATTCATTAAGCCTACATGGGAGCCGGAGACAGAGGAGATGAAGGGGCATGCTGTACTTAGCATTGACCCGGGAACAGCTTTCGGAACAGGTTCACATGAGACTACAAGAATGGTTATAAAGCAGCTTCAGAAGTATGTTAAAGATGGTGATGAGGTGTTAGATGTCGGCTGTGGAAGCGGTATACTTTCAGTAGTTGCATTAAAATATGGTGCAAAGCATGCATTTGGTACAGACCTTGACCCTAATGCAATTATTGCATCAGAGGAAAATGCAGAGCAGAACAATATAGATAAGAAGCAGCTTGAGGTTATTGAGGGTAATATCATTGATGACAAGGCTGTTAAAGATGCCTGTGGCTATGAGTGCTACGACATTGTGTGTGCCAATATCCTTGCAGACGTATTAGAGCCACTTTCAACATGCATACATGAGCATATGAAGCACGGCGCTTACTTTATTACCTCAGGTATTATAGATACTAAGGAAAATGAGGTAGCAGAGGCATTTAAGAAGAATCCTGAGTTAGAGATAGTTGAGATTAACCATGATGGCGAGTGGGTTAATATCACAGCAAGAAGGAAGTAGTGTATGTATCATTTTTTTGCAGAGCATGAGAATATCCATGATTCATATATAGATATAGTTGGAAGTGATGTTAATCACATTAAGAATGTATTAAGATTCAAAGAAGGCGACAAGCTTCTTATAAGCAGCGGAGATAATGTTGATTATGAATGCAGCATTGCTTCTATGTCGGATGAATATATAAGGGCAGATATACTAAGCAAGGATGAGCAGGGGAAAGAACTGCCTTCAAGAATAATTCTGTTTCAGGGACTGCCTAAGGCTGACAAAATGGAACTTATAATACAGAAGGCTGTAGAACTCGGAGCATACAGAGTTGTTCCTGTAGCAATGAAAAGAAGCGTTGTAAAACTAGATGCGAAGAAAGCTAAAGCTAAGGTTGAACGCTGGAATGGTATTGCATTAAGTGCAGCCAAGCAAAGCAAGAGAAGTATCCAGCCTGAAGTGACAGAAGTTATGACATTTAAGCAGGCACTTGAATATGCAGGAAAGCTAGATAAGCTTTTACTGCCATATGAGTGCGCAGAAGGCATGGAAAAGACTAGAAAAGTGATTGAAGAAATCGGACATGGAGAATCTGTTGGTATATTCATAGGCCCTGAGGGCGGATTCGACAGGTCAGAGCTTGACGAAGCTGTAAATGCAGGCTGTGAGGTAATTACACTTGGTAAGAGAATATTAAGAACTGAGACAGCGGGAATGATGCTGTTGTCAGTGCTTATGTATAATATGGAAGAATAAGCGGAAAAGAGGCAATATGGAAGCATATCTTGATAATTCTGCTACAACGAAATGTGCAGCAGAGGTAGTAGAAACAGCAGTAAAGGTTATGTCAGAAGATTATGGTAATCCATCATCAAAGCATATGAAGGGCGTTGATGCAGAGAAATATATCCGTGAAGCTAAAGAGGTTATAGCAAAGACTCTTAAGTGTCAGGATAAGGAGATACTTTTTACTTCTGGTGGAACAGAATCAAATAACATGGCAATAATCGGAACAGCAATGGCTAATAAAAGAAAAGGAATGCACTGCATAGTATCATCGGTAGAACATTCCTCAGTTAAAGAGCCATTCAATTTCCTTGAAAAAGAAGGCTTTAGAATAACTTATCTTCCGGTTGATAAAGACGGAATAGTTGATATAGAGGCCCTGAAGAACGCACTTGATGATGAGACAATACTTGTTTCAGTAATGTATGTTAATAATGAAATTGGTGCTGTTGAACCGATTGAAGAAATCGGACATATAATTAAAGATTATAATCCTGATATTGTATATCATGTTGATGCGATACAGGCTTATGGCAAATATAAGATATATCCTAAGAAGCTTGGAATTGACCTGCTTTCAGTCAGCGGGCATAAGATTCACGGACCTAAGGGAAGCGGATTCTTATTCATTAATGATAAGACAAGAATCAAGCCTATTATATACGGCGGAGGACAGCAGAAGGGCATGCGTTCAGGAACTGAAAATGTTCCGGCTATAGCAGGGCTTGCAACTGCCGTAAAGCTTATATATAATAATGACTTTGAAAGTAAGATAGCACATTTGTATGAGTTAAAGGATTACTTCATAGATGAGCTTGAAAAGCTTCCTGATGTACAGGTGAACAGCAAGAAGGGTACGGATTCGGCACCACAGATTGTAAGTGCAAGCTTTAAGGGAGTAAGGGCAGAAGTACTTCTTCATTCACTTGAAGATAAAGAAATCTATGTATCATCAGGTTCAGCATGTTCATCTAACAAGCCGGGACTGAGCAATACACTTGTTGCAATCGGACTTGATAAGGAGCTGCTTGATTCTACACTTCGGTTCAGCTTCTGCTATGAGACAACAAAGGAAGAACTTGAATACACAATAGAAACACTTAAACAGATGCTTCCACTGCTTAGGAAGTACACAAGACGATAATTGTGTGAAAATAGATTTTCACACACAAGATTTGTGCTTTGCACAAATCTTGATATGCAAAGGAAAGGCGGAAAACGATGTATAAAGCATTTTTGATAAAGTATGGAGAAATAGGCGTTAAAGGAAAGAACAGATTCATCTTTGAGGATGCCCTTGTAAGACAGATTAAGTTCTCACTTAAAGATGTTGAGGGAGAATTTGATGTAAGAAGAGCAGATGGAAGAATCTATGTTAATGCACTTTCGGACTATGATTATGATGAGGTAATTGAGAGCCTTACAAGAGTATTTGGTATAGTTGGAATCTGTCCTGTAGTTCAGATTGAAGATAATGGTTTTGATGACCTTGCTAATCAGGTTATCAATTATCTTGATAAGGCATATAAGAATAAGAATCTTACATTCAAGGTTAATGCAAGAAGAACAAGAAAAAATTATCCAATGAACTCAATGGAGATTAATATGGAGCTTGGTGGAAGAATTCTTGATGCATTCCCAGAGATGAAGGTTGACGTGCATAAGCCTGAGGTTCTTTTACAGGTTGAGATAAGAGGAGATGTAATCAATATTTACTCTATCGAGGTTCCGGGTCCTGGCGGAATGCCAATCGGAACAGCAGGAAAGGCTATGCTTTTATTATCAGGCGGTATTGACAGCCCTGTTGCAGGATATATGGTTGCCAAAAGAGGTGTACAGATTGAAGCAACATACTTCCATGCTCCACCATATACAAGTGAAAGAGCAAAGCAGAAAGTAATTGACCTTGCAAAGATTGTATCTAAGTATTCAGGTCCTATTACACTTAATGTTGTTAATTTCACAGATATCCAGATGGCTATATATGAGAAATGTCCACATGATGAGCTTACAATCATTATGAGAAGATATATGATGAAGATTGCTGAAGATTTAGGAAAGATGAGCGGATGTCAGGGACTTGTTACAGGAGAGAGTATCGGACAGGTTGCAAGCCAGACAATGGCAAGTCTTTACTGTACTAACGAAGTGTGTACAATGCCTGTATTCAGACCGGTTATCGGTTTTGATAAGCAGGAGATTATTGATATATCAGAAAAGATTGGCTCATATGAGACATCAATACAGCCATTTGAGGACTGTTGTACAATATTCGTTGCAAAGCACCCTGTAACCAAGCCTAATCTTAATGTTATCAAGCAGCATGAGACTAACCTTGACGGAGTTATTGAGGAGCTTTACAAGACAGCAATTGAGACAACAGAAAAAATCGTAATTGAATAAAATAAAACCGCTTTATCTGTTACAGATAAAGCGGTTTATATGTTCTTACACATCATTACTCAACGATGTATGGCTTTAATACGGCAAGGATTGTATCAATATCATTGTCTGCATGAATGTTCAGGTCAATTGGCTTAGAAAGATCAAGACTGAATATACCCATTATAGACTTGGCATCAATTACATATCTGCCAGAAACAAGATCAAAGTCAACATCGAATTTAGTGATATCGTTGACAAAAGATTTTACTTTGTCGATTGAATTTAATGAAATCTTTACAGTTTTCATTAGAATACCTCCTTAAATGTTTTTCTATAAACTATAATATCTATTTGTTAAACCTATGTCAATAAAGAAATGTAACAAAAATTAACAGGAAATGAGGATTAAATTGAAAAAAGTTGCTATACACAGTCTGGGCTGTAAGGTTAATTCCTATGAGGCAGAATCAATGGAGATAATGCTTAGGGATGAGGGGTATGAGATAGTGCCTTTCAGTGAAGATGTTCAGGCTGATATATATATAATTAATACATGTTCAGTGACTAATATTGCTGACAGAAAATCAAGACAGATGCTGCATAAGGCAAAGAAGATGAATCCGGAGGCGGTTGTTGTTGCTGCTGGCTGTTATGTGCAGGCAGACCCTGACGGAGTTAAAAAGGATGAATGTGTTGATATCATTCTTGGCAATAATATGAAGATAAGTATTGTTGAAGCATTAAACGATTATTTTGGCGGTTCGGATAAAACAAGCTATCTGGTTGATATTAATGACAAGTATCAGGAGTACGAATCGCTTAGGATTAACCAGACAGGGGAACACACAAGAGCGTATATCAAGATTCAGGACGGATGCAACCAGTTCTGTTCTTACTGCATAATACCATACGTAAGAGGCAGGGTAAGAAGCCGTAAGCCTGAAGATATAGTAAATGAGGTTAAGACGCTTGCAGCTACAGGTGTTAAGGAGGTTGTTCTTACAGGAATTCATATATCATCTTATGGAACAGACCTTGAGAATATAAGTCTTATAGAACTTATAGAGGCAATCCATGAGATTGAAGGAATTAAAAGAATACGTTTAGGTTCGCTTGAACCAAGAATAATTACAGAAGAATTTGCAAAAAGGATTGCCGGCTTAGAAAAGATATGTCCACATTTTCACTTATCATTACAGAGTGGATGCGACAGGACATTAAAGGCAATGAATAGAAAATATAATACAGAAGAGTATTATGAGGGCTGCGTAAGGTTAAGAGAAGTATTTGAGAATCCGGCAATAACTACTGACGTAATTGTTGGATTTCCGGGCGAGACAGAGGAAGATTTCCTTGAGACACGCAAGTTCCTTGAGAAAGTACATTTTTACGAAATGCATATATTCAAATATTCAAGAAGAAAGGGAACTGTTGCTGACAAGATGAAGGAACAGGTAGCAGACACTGTGAAATCAGAAAGAAGTGCGGTACTGCTTGCGTTAGAGAAGGTACAGTCACTTGAATACAGAAAGATGTATATTGGAAAAAGACTCGAAGTTCTTATAGAAGAATTGACAGAAATAGATGGCAGGTCATATTATACAGGATATACAAAGAACTACATAAGAGTGGCAATAGCCGCTGATGAGTTTAACGATAATCCTGTTAATGATATATATGAATGTATGGCTGATAAGCTTATATGTGACGGGGTTACTATATTAGCGAGGTGTAATTAATGTCAAGAAAGAATACTAAAGGAACAATATTAGCGATAGATATGGGCAATACTAATATAGTTATTGGCTGTGTTGATGATGATAAAGTAATATTTGAGGAAAGGCTGAGTACAGACCTTTCAAAGACAGAGCTGGAGTATGCTATCAGCTTTAAGAATGTTCTTGAAATCTATAATATAAAATCAGAGGATATCAATGGTGCAATTATATCATCAGTTGTTCCACAGCTTGTTAATGTTATTAAAGCTGCTGTTGAAAAGGTTGTAGATATAGAGCCTCTTGTTGTAGGACCCGGAGTAAAGACGGGGCTTAACATTCTTATGGACCAGCCAAAGCAGGTGGGAAGTGACTTAATAGTTGATGCAGTTGCAGCGACACATGATTATGGCGCACCTGTTATTATAGTTGATATAGGCACAGCAACTACTATAAGCACAGTTGATGAGAATGGTAATTATATAGGTGGTGCAATCCTTCCGGGAGCAGGCGTTTCAATGAATTCACTTTCATCAAGAACGGCGCAGCTTCCAAGAATCAGCTTTGATGCACCTAAAGGACCGGTTGGAAAGAACACGGTTGACTGTATGAAGAGCGGCCTTATATACGGACATGCAGGAAGTATAGATGGAATTGTTGACAGAATAATAGATTGCTGCGGATTCGGAAAGAACGGAAAGCCTGTTGCAAAGCTTGTGGCAACAGGGGGGCTTAGTAAGGTTATAATCCCATTCTGCAGAAATAGAATTGAGACTGACCCTGCACTTCTTATAAGAGGTTTGAAATACATTTATGATAAAAATGTCTAGAATAGTGAACGCATAAGCGGGAGGAGATAATATGCTTAAGGGAAAGACAGTTGTTCTTGGAGTAACAGGCAGTATAGCAGCATATAAGATTGCTAATCTTGCAAGTATGCTTGTAAAGAAACATGCCAATGTGCATGTTATAATGACTGAGAATGCATGCAATTTTATTAATCCGATAACATTTGAGACACTTACAGGAAATAAGTGCTTAGTTGATACATTTGACAGAAACTTCCAGTTTAATGTTGAGCATATCAGCCTTGCAAAGCTGGCTGATATATTCCTTGTAGCACCTGCTTCGGCAGATGTAATAGGAAAGATTGCAAATGGGATAGCAGACGATATGCTGACTACAACAATTATGGCATGCAAATGTCCTAAGCTTATATCACCTGCAATGAACACTAATATGTTTACTAATCCTATAGTACAGGATAATCTTAAGAAATTAGAGCATTATGGATATGAAATTATCCAGCCTGACAGCGGTTATCTTGCATGTGGAGATACAGGTGCAGGAAAGATGCCATCGGAGCAGGTTCTTCTTAATTACATCTTAAGGACAATAGCTAAAGATAAGGATATGGCAGGAATTAAGCTTACAGTTACTGCAGGACCTACAAGAGAGAAGTTAGACCCTGTAAGATTCTTGTCTAATAATTCCACTGGAAAAATGGGATATGCAATTGCTAAGATGGCAATGCTTCGTGGAGCGGATGTAACACTTATATCAGGAAAAGTAAGTCTTGAACCGGTGCCATTTGTTAAGATGGTGGATATTGTTTCAGCAGAGGATATGTATAATGCAGTAATTAAGAGTGCTAAAGACGCAGATATCATAATAAAGGCAGCAGCAGTTGCAGATTACAGACCGTCTGATGTAAGTGATGAAAAGATTAAGAAAAAAGATGGTGATATGTCAATTCCTCTTGAGCGGACTAAAGATATAATCGGCACACTTGGAAGCAGTAAAAGAGATGGATTGTTCCTGTGCGGATTCTCAATGGAAACAGAGCATATGCTTGACAATTCCAAGGTGAAGCTTACAAAGAAGAATCTTGATATGATAGTGGCTAATAATGTCAAGGTGGCAGGAGCCGGATTTGGAACAGATACCAATGTGGTTACTGTTATTACTAAAGACGCAGTCGAGGAGCTTCCTATGATGAGTAAGGAAGAGGTTGCTGACGCACTTCTTGACAGAATAATGAAAGCAAGACAATAATAGTAAATAATAAAAACAGGCTGCCGGTTGTGATAACAGGCAGCCTGTTTTGCTACATATCTTCGCCAAGTGCCTTGATTCTTCCGTAAGTACTTAAAAGATATAAGCCAGAAAGACCTACAAGTGCGTAGATTATACGGTCAACCATAACTGATCTGAATATAAAATGCACAAGATTAAAGTTGAGGAAACCGATAAGTCCCCAGTTAAGCGTTCCTACAATGGCAATTGTAAGAGCAATGTAGTCTATAGGTTTAGAATTCATAAAATGCCTCCTTAAAATAGCGGATTTGGTTTTGAAATTAGTATGGAAAATGTAAGATAAATCATACTGGTAAAATATGGATTTTGTTGAGAAAAAGTGTAAACTTGACGACTTTAAACCTTGTATCATACTGTCTAAAATGCTACAATTACAGTGTTTGTGAATCAGCACAGATAAAGTGCGGAAATAATGAGGTTTATCATGGCGGGAAAGAAAGTAGTCAGATACAGAAGAAAGCCGAAAGCAGCAGCAATTATATTTGGAATAGTGCTGGTATATATTGTGTGCTTTATAGTTATATATGTTTCAAAAGCAAAGGTACAGACATATGAAGTTGAAGTGGGTTCACTAATGAATAATGCTTCATTTACAGCAGTTGCCTTAAGACAGGAAGAAGTCTATAATTCCTCATATTCTGGTGATATTAACTATTATCAGCGAGAGGGAACAAGAGTTATGACCGGTGATACAGTGTATACGGTTGATGAGACAGGAAGAGTTTCAGATATACTTGCACAGTATACATCAGGAGATGGCAATGCACTTTCAGATGAGAATCTTACAGTCATTAAGAATACACTTACTAATTACAAGACTGAGTATGCAGACAGTGGATTCAGTGCAGTTTATGATCTCAAGTCAGATCTTAATGCAACTGTACTACAGTCTATTAATGAGAATATTATGGCCAATCTTGATTCAATTGTATCAAGCACAGGAAGTCAGGACCTTTTCAAGACTGCAAAGTCAGATAAACCGGGTATAGTTGTTTATTCGGTTGATGGTTATGAAGGAGTTACCGAGGAAACAATTGGCAGTGTTGACTTTAAGAAAAAATCATATGATAAGCAGAGTCTTAAGTCAGAAAAGCTTATTACAGCCTCAGATCCTGCATATAAGCTTATTACAAGTGAGAACTGGACACTGATGTTTCCAATTACACAGTCAGATATAGATAAGTATTCTCTTTCATCTAAGGATACATTGTCAATTAAGTTTACCAAGGATAATATTACAGGCACATTTCCATTCAAGATAGTTAATGATGGTAAGAACTCATATGGTGAGATAACATTATCAAAATATATGATAAGATATTCTACAGAGAGATTCCTTGATATTGAGATAATTGTGTCAGGAAAGTCAGGAATCAAGGTTCCGGTATCGGCGGTAACTGAGAATGAATTCTATAAGATACCTAAAGAATACCTCATAACTAATGGTGAAAAGGGTGATTATGGATTCCTTGTAGAACAGAGCGATTCAGATGGTAAGCTGAATCAGGTATTTAAGGCTGTTGATATATATAAGTCAAATGATGAGGCTGTGTATATTAAGAAGACAGAACTGGCAGCCGGCACTGGAATAATCAGGATGGATTCAAGTGACAGGTTCGTTGTAGGACCGGTTGAAAAGCTTAGAGGTGTGTATTGTGTTAATACAGGATATACAGTATTTAAGCTTGTAGAAGTAATAGATGGCAATAATGAATACTACATATTAAAACAGTCGCTTAGTCATGGTGTGTCAATATATGACAGAATAATTCTAGATGCAGACAAGTATTCAGAGAATGAGATGATATATTAAATGCTTATGTATATCAGATTAATGACATTCAGGAGGCATTATGTTAAAGGATAATCTTATTGAAGTAGAAGAGCATATTAAGAAAGCATGTGAGAAATCAGGAAGAAATCCAGAAGATGTGTGTCTTGTTGCAGTAAGCAAGACCAAGCCCAAGGATATGCTTATGGAAGTATATGACTGTGGAATAAGACAGTTTGGAGAGAATTATGTTCAGGAGATGGTGGATAAGGCAGATACACTTCCTAAGGATATAACATGGCATATGATAGGACATCTGCAGAGAAACAAGGTAAAATATGTTGTAGGACGAGCTGCATTGATTCATTCAGTTGATTCGGAAAGACTTGCCGTTGCAATAAGTGATGAAGCAGTAAAGAAAGGCCTTGTACAGGATATTCTTATTGAAGTTAATGTTGCAGGAGAAGAGAATAAGTTCGGTGTAACATGTGATGAAGCAGAAGAATTTGTGAAGAAAATAGGAGTACTTCCGGGAATTAAGATAAGAGGATTCATGACAAGTGCACCATTTGTTGAAAATCCTGAAGATAACAGAAAGTATTTTAGAGAATTAAAGCAATTACTGGTTGACATCAATAACAAAAACATAGATAATGTATACATGAATGTTTTGTCCATGGGTATGACTAACGATTATACTGTTGCTGTAGAAGAAGGGGCAACTCATGTAAGGGTTGGAACAGCGATATTTGGAGCCAGGGACTATTCACATTAATATGTTTTGGGGATACTAAAGAAAGTCAGATTATTAGATATAGGAGAGTGTTTATAATGGGAATGTTAGACGGTTTAACTAATATGTTTAAGATGCATGACGATGATGATTTTGATGACGATTACGAAGATTACGATGATGATTTCGGTGATGACTACGATGATGAGAAACCATCAGCAAGAAAGAATCTTTTTGGAAGAAATACCAAGAAAGATACAGTAGCAGACGAAGATGTTTCATATACAGCAGAGAAGCCAAGATTTGCTTCCAAGTCTAAGGTTGTTCCTATGAAGACACAGTCTCCAAGAGGACTTGAAGTTGTTGTAATAAGACCAGAATCTATGGAAGATGCTAAGGAGATAACTGATACACTTCTTACAGGTAAGGCAGTTGTGCTTAACCTTGAAGGAATCCATGTTGAGATAGCACAGAGAATAATAGATTATTCTGCTGGTTCTACATATGCAATAATGGGTAACCTTCAGAAGATAACTAATTATATTTTCCTGGTGACTCCACCTAATGTAGATATTTCGGGTGATATTCCTGAGATAGTAACAGGAGGAATTGATCTTTCATCATTTAACAAGAATGAAAACAGATTTTAATTGATCTTCACAGCCACCCACATATAATGGGTGGCTGTTTAAGTATAAGGATAAGGGAGAATGTTATGAAGTGTATTAATGTAAAGTGCGAAGGTAAACCAGCATACGATATTGTGATTGAAAGTGGATTCGGGGGACTTTCAGAAGCCTTTAATAAGCTTGAAATAACAGGGAGAAAGTTATGTATTGTGACAGACAGCAATGTAGGTCCTTTATATGCAGAACAGGTAAAGAATGAGCTTGAAAAAACAGGCAATACAGTATATGTGTATACATTTGCAGCAGGAGAAGAGAATAAGACTCTTGACACTGTACAGGATGTATATGAATATCTTATAGAGAATCATTTTGACAGGAATGACTGCCTTGTAGCACTTGGCGGAGGAGTTGTTGGCGACCTTACCGGATTTTCTGCGGCAACATATCTTAGAGGAATTAAATTCATACAGGTTCCTACGTCACTTCTTGCACAGGTTGATTCAAGTATTGGCGGCAAGACAGGCGTTGATTTCAGGGCATATAAGAATATGGTTGGAGCATTCCATCAGCCAAAGCTTGTATATATGAATATGTCAGTGCTTAAGTCACTCAGTAAGAGACTTTTTAATTCTGGATTTGGTGAGATTATTAAGCATGGTCTTATTAAAGATAAGGAATATTACAACTGGCTTAAGGACAATGCAGACAGAATTAAGGCACTAGATCCAGATGCACTTGAACATATGATATATGTGAGCTGTAATATCAAGAGAGAGGTTGTTGAGAATGACCCTAAGGAAAAGGGTGAAAGAGCACTGCTTAATTTTGGACATACATTAGGACATGCCATTGAAAAAGAGATGAACTTCTCACTTTATCATGGAGAGTGTGTTGTGCTTGGAATGATAGCAGCACTCAATATATGTGTCGAGCTTGGAACTATAACTGCAGAGGAAAGAGATGATGCTCTAAAACATTTGCATTATATGAATTCCCTGACCATGTCACAGGAATTAAGATTGATGATGTTGTTGCGGTATCCAAGAATGACAAGAAGATGGATGCCGGCAAGGTTAAGTTCATTCTTCTTAAGTCAGTCGGAGATGCTTATATTGACAGAGATATAACTGATGACCAGATGAGAAGAGCACTTGAAGGTGTTATAAGATAAATGTTTAATAACGGAGGTCGAAAGTGAATAATAAAAAGAAAATATTCAATTTGTTTTTTTATATTATAGGAATTGTTGTTCTGACTGAATTAGACCAGATTACCAAAGCAGTTGCAGAAGCGAGGCTTTTAGGGAAACCGGATTTTAAGATAATAGGCGATGCATTTGTTTTTTCTTATCTTAGAAATTCAGGTGCAGCATGGGGAATGCTAAGCGGTAAGATTAATCTGTTTCTTGTGTTTACAGTTATAGTTATGCTTATAGTAACTTATGTAATTATTAATCTTCCTGCAACAAGAAAGTATATGCCACTTCTTATAACATGTACATTACTTGTATCTGGTGCAGTAGGAAACTTTATTGACAGGGTAAGATTCGGATACGTAAGGGATTTTATATATTTCAAGCTTATTAATTTTCCGGTATTCAATGTGGCAGACTGCTATGTTACTGTTTCAGTTGCGCTGCTTATAATTCTTATTCTTTTTGTCTACAAAGAAGATGATTTCGGATTCTTAAAGTTATCGAAGAAGGGTGATAATAATGAGTGATTCAGTACAGAATTTAATTGCTGAACCAGAGGATAAGGGGACAAGAATAGATAAATATCTGTCGCAGGAGTTAGAAGATGTGTCAAGGTCACGCATACAGAAGCTGTTAGATGATGGAGATATTACGGTTGACGACAAATGTGTCAAGTCTAACTATAAGCTTAATGGAACGGAACATATCACAATAACAATTCCTGAACTTATTGTGCCACAGATACTTCCGGAAAACATACCTCTGAATATAATATATGAAGATGATGATGTGATACTGATAGATAAACCGAAGGGAATGGTTGTACATCCGGCTGCAGGACATTATACAGGAACAGTTGTCAATGCACTTATGTATCATTGCAGGGATAATCTGTCAGGAATTAATGGCGTTATGCGTCCTGGAATAGTACACAGAATAGATATGAATACCACGGGTGTTATTGTTGCATGTAAGAATGACAAGGCACATAATGATATTGCTGCACAGCTTGCTGTCCATTCAATAACAAGAAAGTATTATTGCATTGTCCATAACCGCTTTAAAGAGGAAGAAGGCACAGTGGATGCACCTATAGGGCGTAATCCAAAGGACCGTAAGATGATGGCGGTTGACAGAAAGAATGGAAAACGTGCTGTTACACATTACCGTGTACTTGAGAATTTTGACAAATACAGTTTTATAGAATGTCAGTTAGAGACAGGCAGAACTCATCAGATAAGAGTACATATGGCAAGTATAGGGCATCCGATACTTGGAGATGATGTGTATAGTCATGCCAGGAGTGGATATAAACTGCAGGGACAGACACTACATGCAGGTGTTCTTGGATTTATACACCCGTCAACAGGTGAATATATGGAGTTCAAAGCACCATTGCCCGAATATTTTGAGAAGCTGCTTAAGGATTTAAGAAATGGAGGTAGCAATTGAGACGCAGGGAATTTATAGATATAATATTGAACAGTATTTCAGATACATTTGATATATACCATAATTACTGGTTTGAAGGTAGAAAGTTTGTTATATATGCTTACAGCTATAATAAGAAAGACAGATTTTCTACAACAGATGATGCCAAGTTATGGGACTCAAAATGCTATGAGCATCTGTTTTTCATTAATTGTGATACGCTTGGTATGAAAGAGCTTGATGATTTATATGATTTTGCTGTCAATAAGATTGAACCGCATTTTGTAAGAGGTGACGGAAAGCTGCCGGCTAAGAATCATATGTATACACATATATCATTTATAATAATTACAAAAAATCAGGTGCTTCCTGATGTCGAGAAAGCACTTCAATCTAAGAATTTTAGCAAGAATTATATGTTTGGTGCAAGAGGCTTTTCTAATATCAGACTGGCTTGCGTTACACCGAGCAGATACAGTGTGATATCTAATAAGGCTGGAACTAAGATAGCAGAATTTCTTACAGAGATACTCTTGCATATAGACCATTATGAAGAGTAATTAATAATTATTAAAGATTAATTTAATTATGCTTAATATGTAGATTTTACCACAAAAATAATGTATAATATATCTAAAGTATTTCGTATACAATTGAAACTAGGAGGTAGGAACTATGGATGAGAGAACAGTTATTACTATCGGACGAGAATTTGGAAGCGGTGGACATGAGATAGGCATGAAACTGGCAGAGAAGCTGGGAATAAAGTGCTACGACAAGGAACTGCTTGAACTTGCAGCTAAGGAGAGTGGACTTTGTGAAGAACTTTTCGCATCTCAGGATGAGAAGCCTACTAACAGTTTCCTTTATTCTCTTGTAATGGATACATATTCACTGGGATATACTAATTCATATGTGGATATGCCTATTAATCACAAGGTTTTCCTTGCACAGTTTGATGCTATCAAGAAACTTGCAGAGAGAGAATCATGTGTTATTGTAGGAAGATGTGCGGATTATGCATTGGAAGATAATCCATATGCAGTAAGTGTATTTATCAAGGCAAGTCTTGATGAGAGAGTACAGAGAATTAAGAGAATCTATGAACTTAATGATTCTAAGGCTGCAGATCTTATCCAGAAGACGGATAAGAGAAGAGCAAGCTATTACAATTACTACTCAAGCAAGAAGTGGGGAGAAGCTAAGAGCTACAATCTCTGTATTGACAGTGGACTTGTAGGAATAGATGGTGCAATTGATATGATACTTAAGTTTATTGAATTAAAAGAGAAGAACATGGGCAAAGATATTTAATTCACTTTTAATATATACACGGTTGGTAAGTTATGGATTTTAATGGCTATAAGAGAACGAAGAAGTTTGATATTAAGAGATGGTTTAAGGGAACTAATTCAATCGTATACCTTGTTATACTTGTTGTAATGGTTCTTGGACTGCTGTTTGTGTTAAGAACTGTTATCAGTATGCATAACAGCAATAAGAATGCTGATAATGTATCACAGGAAGAGACCACTGGTGAAACTGATTCATCAGAGACGGATACACAGACACAGACAATTGCAAAGAACCAGTCATATTATATCAGAATAAGCATAGCGAAGCATACGCTGGTTGTTTATCAGCTTGATGACAATAAAGAATTCTCTATTCCTGTTAAGGCTTTTAAAGTGGCTCTAGGACCTAAAGTTGCTCCTGCCAAGACGGCTATATCAGAGAAATCTTTATGGCGTAAGATTACAGATATATATTATGTCAGATACTCTTCAAGACTTGATAATGCTGAGTATCTAAGTACCGCAACATATTACAGCCAGAGTGATAACAATCTTAATCCAAAGTCATACAATGCCATAGGTCAGAATGTGTTGGAAGGTTCAATACTTATGACATGTGTCAATGCCAAGTGGATATATGAGAATTGCGGTGCGAAGACAACTGTAGAGATAGTTGAAGATTTTGATATCAGTTCGGACATTAAAGTTGAAGGCATAAGCCGGATAGCTGATGATGCATATAGAGACCCGACTGATAATGTGAATGGAAGCAGTAATATACAGAATAATAACGTTTCACAATACAATCAGACACAGGCTGACACAGAAGCTGTCACGAATGATGACAGACCTCAGGAGACTGAGGCACAGACACAGAAGAATGATTCTGGAGAGACACAGCCGACAACTGTCAGTCAGCAGGAGACTAATGCTCAGCATACCCAGTCATCAGAGGCACAGAAGCCGTATGACAAGACCGTGTCAGAGTAATTTAACAACATAATTAATCCCTTTTCGCTTTTTATAAAGCCGAATGTATGCTATAATAGGTACATTCGCGTATTTATGAAAGGAAAAGGGATTTTTTATGTCAAACATTATTATTTTAGCAGCAATTATACTTTACCTCGGAATGGTAGTATGGATAGGAGTAATCTGTTCTAAGAAGAACAGTGATGTAGGAGACTTCTATCTTGGTGGAAGAAAGTTAGGACCTGTTGTTACTGCAATGAGTGCAGAAGCGTCAGACATGAGCAGTTATCTGCTTATGGGTGTTCCGGGACTGGCATACCTTACAGGTCTTGCTGACGCAACATGGACAGCAATTGGTCTTGCACTTGGTACATACCTTAACTGGCTTATTGTTGCCAAGAAGATAAGATTATATTCACATGGTTATCAGGCAATAACACTTCCTGATTATTTTTCTAAGAGATTCGGGGATGACAAGCATGTAATTACATTAATATCAGCAGCACTTATTGTAATATTCTTTATACCATACACAGCATCAGGCTTTGCTGCCTGCGGAAAGCTGTTTAACAGTCTTTTAGGTTTTGATTATCATGCAGCAATGATTGTCAGTGCTGTTGTTATTGTACTTTACTGTACTATGGGGGGATTCCTTGCAGCAAGCACATCTGACCTTGTACAGAGTATTATTATGACATTCGCACTTGCTGTCGTTGTGATATTCGGGATTGTACAGGCTGGTGGAATGGGAGTTGTACTTGATAATGCAAAGGCACTTCCTGGATATCTTGATATGTTCCATACACATATTGCAGAGACTAATACATCAGGAGACTATGGATTTTTTAAGATTGTTTCAACACTTGCATGGGGACTTGGATACTTCGGTATGCCACATATCCTTTTAAGATTCATGGCTATTGAAGATGAGAACAAGTTAAAGATTTCAAGAAGAATTGCTACTGTATGGGTATTCATATCACTTATTGTTGCAACGGGTATCGGTGTAATCGGTCTTACACTTTCTAAATCTGGTATTATTGATACTTTAGCAGGAAGCGAATCAGAGACAATTATTGTTAAGATATCACATTATCTTTCAACATTTAACCCTGTAGCAGCATTTATAGCAGGAATTATCCTTGCAGGTATTCTTGCAGCTACCATGTCAACAGCAGATTCACAGCTTCTTGCAGCTTCATCAGCAATATCACAGAATCTTGCTGTTGAGGTGTTACACATTAATATGTCTAAGAAGACGTCAATGCTTGTTGCCAGACTTACAGTTGTTGTTATATCAGTTATATCAATATTCTTTGCACTTGATCCTACAAGCTCAGTATTTAAGATTGTTTCATTTGCATGGGCTGGTTTTGGTGCGGCATTCGGTCCTGTAGTTCTCTGCTCACTTTTCTGGAAGAGAGCCAATAAGTATGGAATTATATCGGGCATGATTGCAGGTGGAGCAATGATATTTATATGGAAATTCGGAATTGCAAAGCTTGGAGGAATATTTGCTGTATATGAGCTTTTACCAGCATTTATATTTGCAACATTAGTTATTATTGTTGTAAGTCTTGCCACAGGAAAGCCTTCTAAGGAAGTTATGGATAAGTTTGAAGAAGTTAAAAATATGAGCAAATAATTCATGTCTCTTAATGTAATATGTAGAAGAGGGTTTTATATAATATGGGATATAATATAGCAATATGTGACGATGATAATTTAATGGCTCAGAATATTAAGAATTCAATGTTGCATGAATTTAGTAACAAAGGATGGCAGGATGTTACTATTGATTATTATGAAGATGGTACCAGGCTGTTATCAAGCATTGAAGTGGATAATTCATACAGGGTGGTTTTATTGGATATCAATATGGAGCCTATGGACGGATTTCAGATTGCAGAGCAGATAGCAAAAAGTAATTCGAAAATTCTTATAGTTTTTGTGACTTCACATGAAGAAACAGTATATGATTCTTTTGATTATATGCCTTTTTATTTTATCAGAAAGTCACGATATGAGATATCTGTAAAAAGAGTTGTTAATAAAATTATTGACAGGGAAAATCATGAAAAGAAAATAATGGTTGAGAGTAAGGATGGTCTGGTGGCTATAGATACAGCTAATATAATATATGCTGTAAGTCAGGATCATTATATTACAATATTCACAACCAATGATAATTATGTTATAAGAAAAAGTATGACAGAACTGGAAAATGAATTAAAGAATTATTTCATTAACCGCGCACACAAAAAGTATCTTGTTAATTATCGTTTTGTAAAAAAGATTAATAGTTCTACAGGTGAGGTGTTACTTGTTACAGGTGAGACTATCAGGCTTGGACGCAATTATAAAGATATATTTGAGAAAGGGTTAGTACTGTATTATCGTACATTATAATCATGTTAAATATATATAATTCTATAACCATTCTGCAGTATTTTATACTTGTTATAATAGGTGTCATATTTTTTAAAAAAGTATCAGAATTACTGGCTAAAAGGATTAACAGAATTACAGCATATGTTATTGCGGTTATAGTTACTATAAGTATTACAGCTATATATTATACGGTTGTGAAAGCTTATATAAATATACCATCACAGTCAGATGTTATTATTCTTATGCTTGTATATATTGTCACAATGGTTGTACTTGAGACATTTTTATCTATAAGAAGAGGATGTTTTACAGCAGCAGACAGGATGAAAGTATTTCTGTATATTATTATTACGATAGCAGTATATGCAATGCTTGTATGGCTGTCAGGTTATATTGGTCAGGAATATAAAAAATATCTGCTTCTGGCAGGATTGTTACAACTGATGCTGGCTTACATATTTTATAGCATATCAGTAAGGCTCTATGAAGAAAATTATAATGAGAAAGAGGCAGACCGCCTCGTAATAAAATCAATCTTGGAGAAGATTATCTGAAGAATGTCCAGGCTATGGATAAGCAGATCAGAGTGATTAAGCATGATATGAAGAATCAGTTACAGACACTTACAGAACTGATAAAATCAAAAAAATATGATGAAGCTGAACAATTCTTGAAGATGTACGGAATGAATCTTGAGAGTACACAGGATTACATACATACAGACAATCTGCTTTTTAATACAATTATTAATAATAAAATTCAGTATGCAAAGTCAGAAAAAATCATTGTATCTTCCAGCATTAATAAAAAAATTAAGCAGATGAAGGATAATGATTTATGTACAGTAATAGGTAATTTAATCGATAATGCCATAGAAGCGGAGCTAAGAGAGAATGAAATACAGAGAGATTGAGATAAGTTCATTCTGGAATGGAGAAGAATGTGTATTCCGTATAGGAAACTTTGTGTCGAAGTCAGTTCTTGATAATAATGAGGAGCTTCAGACTGTTAAAGCTGATAAAGCTTCACATGGTTTAGGAACGCAGATTATAAGAAATCTAATGAAAAAGAATAAAGGAATATGTGATTACTACGAAGAGGGTGAAATGTTTTATTGCACAATCAGGTGGTAGTAATAGCAAAAAAGGCCGCAATGCGGTCTTTTTTTGATACTATACTAAAAAAATATGTCGTTCACGCCATATATTTGTCGTTTACGACATTGCGGTTGAAAGTGGTTTACAGGTGTGGTTATTATATAATCAGGTCTGTAATATATTACACATAAAAAAGTAAAGAAAATGCGGGGTATAAGTAATGAGAAGAAAAAAGATAGTACCTTGCTTGTTCCTTACAGTGGCGTTGTGCGGCTGCACAACGCAGACTGTAGAGGATGCAAAGCAGATAGAAGAGAGTAAAACATATGTAAGCAAGTATGAATATGAAACAGATACAGACGGAAAGACCGAGACACAGGCATACAGCGAAGAAAAGCCGACATTCACAGACTGGGAGACAGTAACGGGAATAACAGATCCGGCAGTTGATTATAAAGAAGAAAAAGTAAAATATAAAAGCATGAATGAAGAATTCTCAATGGGAGCATATGAATATTCGGTTACAGAGGCAGTAATAACGAAGGATTTAAATTATGCATATGAGATAATGAATAAAGATTCAGCAGATTTGATTGTAAACGATAAAATAAATGCATATCCAACAGGAAGAGTGAGAGGAGAAAGAGAAGATTTTCTGTGGATTAAGGTTCATGTAAAATACGATGGGGAAAAGAATTTTAAAACAAGCATGCAGACTTTTATAATAAAAAGGGATGATGGACATTTATGGAATAGTGGGGATTTGAATGTTATACAGGATGAAGCAACATTATTATATCCAAAAGAAAGTTACAGAACAAACGATGTAATTCTAAAAGCAGGAGAAGAGAGGGACTATTGGTTTCTGTTCAGTGTATATAAATATAATCCGCAGATTAATGAATTATATATGGGTGGAACATTAGGAACCGCATGTGATACAAATAGTATTAAAAATTATAGTGGGAATCTTATAGAGTTAAAAATTGAGGATAAAACAGAGAGGTGAATAATATGTATATTGAGTTGAAAAATGTAACAAAGAAAATAAGAGGTGTAACAGTTCTTGACAATGTGAGTCTTCGCATGGAGTCTGGAAATATATATGGCTTCAAAGGTAAAAATGGAAGTGGTAAGACTATGCTTATGAGAGCAGTTGCAGGACTTATAAGAGTTGATGGAATTGTAGATATTAATGGAAAAATAATGGGTAAAGATATGATGTTTCCAGACAGCATAGGAATTCTTATAGAGAATCCTGCATTTATTAACAATTATACAGGATTTGAGAATCTTAAAACTCTTGCATCTATAAGAGAAAGAATTGATGATGAAAGAATAAGAGAGACTCTTAGTGAGGTCGGTCTTGAACCATATGATAAAAGAACTTTTCGTAAGTATTCTTTAGGTATGAAACAGAGATTAGGCATAGCAGCGGCAATAATGGAAAATCCTGACATTATAATATTGGACGAGCCGATTAATGCTTTGGATGATTCAGGAACAGAGCAGGTAAGCAAGCTTCTTATGAAACATAAAGAACGGGGAGCACTTATTATTATTGCCTGTCATGATGCAGAAGAACTTGATTATTTATCAGACGATATAATAGAAATTGCAGAGGGAAGAATCAAAAATAATAAGGCTGACAAAGGAGGAATTAATTAAATGCATGAATTAAATGTGTTATTAAAGATAGAATTTAAAAGATTATTTAAAAATAAATTATTTTATATTTCATTACTTATAGGTGTTGTGCTTGCAACAGGTTCCTTTGTTAATAAAGTGATTCCACATATGGATATTCTTAATGGATTTGATGGAAGTGTTGCCTCATATCCTTTTTCTGTTTTTAATTCATGGATGGGAATTTTTATTGGTTTTGATCCATTTGCAACAGCATATGTATATGTGTGCATGTTATTCTGTGCATTGCCATACTGTGGTAATTTTTCAAGGGATAATCACAACCAGTACATATTGCAGTATTATAGCAGAGCATCGAGGAATAAGGTGCATGCAGCCAGATTCATTACAACATTTGTTTCGGGAGGAATGCTTGTCCTTCTGCCTGTATTAATGAATCTTATAGCAACCATGATGTGTGTTCCGGCACTTTCTCCTGTTGAAAATGGATTATTTATCGGTTCAGGAAAGTCTTTTATGGGATGTCTGTTTTATAATCATACATTTGTATACATAATTATTTATCTTATTCAATTTTTTGTATATGGTGGAGCTTTTTCTGTAGTTTCATTAGCTGTTGCATTTTTATTTGATAATGCATTTCTTGTTATGATTTCACCATTCATCGCTTATTATGGTGTAGGTGTGTTATCTACAGTTGGTAAAAATATTTTTGGACTGTATACATTTAATCCTATGTCTTATATTAGTCCATCAAATGTTCTTATGGATAATGGACTTATAGGTTTTATTCTGGAACCGTTAATTATTATACTGGTAAGTGGTGTAATATTCTTTTGGAAAGGAGCAGCAAATGAAGTTTTATAAATTTTTGATTACGGCAGCGTGTATTGCCATAGCAGCAGTATGTATTGCATTGATAGTAAGAGTTAATAGAGCATTTCCAAATGCAGAGGAGGTTAGTTATACCAAAGACAATCCTGCAGATTTAGACGGGCTGGAGATAACTCCTGTTAATGCTAAAGTATATACTCTTGAGGATTATTCTAAGATTTCAGGTCAGTATAAGAATGTAAGCGAAGAAAAAGCTAAGAATGTAAGAATTATTGTTATGACTGTAAGATTGAGAAATACAACTGATCAGGTTATTAATTATGCACCAAGCTTCATATGCGTTGTTGAGGAGCTTAACGGAAGCAATGGTGTCCAGCCGGTTAGTAATTCAATGAGGAGAATCACATTAGATCCAGGACAGACTCAGGAAGTAAGATTTCAGGCATATATGGGACCTAATCAGCTGAATCCTAAGAAATTTTCAAAGCTGGAGTCTTCTACGATAACTTTAGTGTATTCTTATTATCCATTAAAGAAAAAGCTGGTGTTTTAAATGAAATGTTTTAAAAATGTTTTCAAGGCAGATATCAGGCGGTTTTGTAATGCAAGCTGGAAGTTTTTTACAGCATTTATAGTATATTGTATATTGCAGGCGGTGATTTTTTATACAGGTGCAGTTAAGTTCATACATAAAGGAATCATTGATGGTGTATCTTTTGGAGATTCCATGCTGTATTTCTTTAAAGGAGCAAAAAAATTCATAATTCGTGGCAATACACCTATGGATATACCTATTTTTGGCATGCTTGTTGTGTTGTATCTGCTGCTGATAATTGCATTATATATTAATTCTGATAAGAATGCGCTTGGCAAAAGTATAATAGTAGCGTCAAGGTCACCTGTATACTGGTGGATTAGTAAATGCTTAATTGTTGTTATTGCTGCATGTGTATATATGATTATAATATGTGCGACACATTTTCTGATGGGAATGGCCATAGTAAATAGCAGATTTTATTCTGGTATTTCATTAACTTCCGAGAATACTATCAGGGTTTTTCTTGGAAGTGGGGATATCCCGCAGAATACTAATATGGCAATAATGTTATTAATGTGTTTGGTATGTTTTATTACAGTTGCAATTGTGCAGCTTTTTATTACTTATATTTCAAATGCGGTATATGGATTTATTGTCAGCATAGTATATTATGTAGTATCAATATGTTACATGAAATGGTTTTGCTTTATTAATTATATGATGATGTATAGGATATCTGAGGTATATAATTACTGGAAATATGGCTTGTGTATGATGCTGTGTGTATGCACTGGCATTATAACGGCAGGAATTATATATTCACGAAAAAGGGATTTCCTGTAAAGTTAAGGGGTTTACCTATGAATGAAAGAGTGAAAAAGTATTTAAGCGTTATGCTGGCGTATGGGATACCAGTCATGCTGATAATGAAAACGGTTCCATTCATGTCTGGTTATCTGAAAGGACTTGATGCATGTGTGGCTGATTACTTTCTGTTCTTTTTTGACTGGAAGTCGAATGGGTTCATATGTATGTATGAAATAGTTCTGTTTAGTTTTTTTATGGTTACAATAATCAAAACAGAATTATTGCCAAACAGGATTGTTTTATATAATTCAAGTATTAAGCTGTTTTTCAGCTGTGTAAAAAAATGTATTGCTTTAACATATTTGGTTCCGCTCTTTAATGCGGTTATTACTATGGTGGTATCACTTAGTAATCATGCAGTATGGGCATGCAACTGGGGAGCAGAAGGAAGCGTTTCAAAATATATGCTGCCATATTGTGATTTTGCTAAAGTAAGTACAGTGACAGTTATTTTAGCATCAGTTCTTGCAGATGTTCTCAGAATGCAGGCAACATTGCTTATAATATGTATTGTATACTGGCTTACCAGATCAACTGTTTTTACATATATTCTGGTATATATAAATGTACTGGCGGTAGGAATTTTGTCTAAAATTAAAATAATGGGAATATCATTTTCTGGTGTGTATTCTAAAATGATTATTGAGCGCTTATATGCATATGTGTATGGAATTGTGCTTAAGGATAATGTTATTGTTCCATTGATGATAGTATTGATTCTTGCAGTTTCAGGAATTGTTTTATTCAGAGTGTATAGGAAGATATTCTGTAATTGACAGAATTAAAAAAGGCTTTAACCAGAAAATACTGGTTAAAGCCTTTTTGTTAATCTTCGTCGTTAATATCTTTCTGTGCAACAGCAGCGGCTATAACTGATATGATAACTACAGCAGCAATAATAGCAACTGCAACACCTATAATTGGTCCGATGAATAACATAAAACTCATAATTTCACACCTCTTCGAACATATTTATTATATCTATTATATATCGGAATTATAATATGTACAAGCAATTAAGCATCTTTTTTAGATTCTTTTTCTTCTTTAGCAAGGTTTTTATTAGCAGTTGAAAGCATAAGCTTGATTCTGTTTAACTGGTTAACCTCAGAAGCACCAGGATCATAATCTACAGCAATTATGTTAGCTTCAGGATAAGCTGCACGAAGTTCTTTGATAACTCCCTTTCCTACAATATGGTTAGGCAGACATGCAAATGGCTGACAGCATACGATATTGCCTACACCATGATGAATAAGCTCAATCATTTCACCGGTAAGAAGCCAGCCTTCACCAGTCTGATTGCCAAGTGATACGAAGTCTTTAGCGTAATTGGCTGTCTCACTAATCTTAGATGGAGCATCAAATCTCTTGCTTTCTGCAAGTGCCTTGGTTCCAGCCTTTCTGAAGGTTTCAAGTATCTTTATAAGTGTACTTGAAAGAATAGCCCCTTTCTTAGGTGTCTTTAATAATTCATGCTTATATGTTGAATTCTGCATACAATAGAGAAGGAATCCCATAAGGTCAGGCATAACAGCCTCTGCACCTTCTGCTTCAAGTAACTCAATAATGTGATTGTTAGCAGCAGGCATGAACTTAACAAGAATCTCTCCAACAACACCAACTCTAGGCTTCTTGATATCCTTAAGCGGGATATTATCAAAGTCCTTAACAATAGCACGGAGGTTCTTATTGAACTCTTTCATATGAACCTTATTTTTAGTAAGCTGTTCAATGCAGACCTCTTCCATTTTTCATGAAGTGCATTAACTGAACCAGGAACTGCCTCGTAAGGTCTTGTACGGTATACAACATTCATGAATATATCACCATATTCAACAGCCATCATAGCTTTCTTAAGCATTGGTATGTCATAGCTGAAGCCCGGATTAGATTCAAGTCCCTGTGCACTCAGTGAGATTACAGGAACATCTGGAATACCAGCCTTTATGAGTGCTCTTCTGATGAATCCGATATAGTTGGAAGCACGGCATCCACCACCTGTCTGTGACATAATAACAGCAGTTCTTGAAAGATCGTATTTGCCTGAAAGAAGGGCGTTCATAATCTGTCCGACTACCATAAGTGAAGGGTAGCATGCGTCGTTATTAACATATTTAAGACCTACATCTACTGATGCCTTGTTGTCGTTCTCAAGGACTTCAATATTATAGCCACATGAATTAAGGGCAGGACCTAATATGTCAAAATGTATTGGTGACATCTGAGGGCAGAGAATTGTGTAATTCTTTCTCATATCTTCAGTAAACTGTACTCTGTGGTAGGCAGATGACTGAATCTTTCGCTGGTAATTCTTCTGTTCACGGACTCTTAATGCTGCGATAAGAGAACGTACTCTGATTCTTGCAGCGCCAAGGTTATTAACCTCATCAATCTTTAATACTGTATATATCTTTCCAGACTTAGTAAGTATATCGTTGACAGCGTCAGTAGTAACGGCATCAAGACCGCATCCAAATGAATTGAGCTGGATAAGGTCGAGATTATCTACAGTCTTTACATAGTTAGCAGCAGCGTAAAGTCTTGAATGATACATCCACTGGTCAAGAATGATAAGAGGTCTTTCAACTGTTCCTAAATGTGCAACACTGTCCTCTGTAAGTACTGCAAGTCCGTATGAATTAATAAGTTCAGGAATACCGTGGTTTACTTCAGGGTCAACATGGTAAGGACGGCCGGCAAGTACGATACCGCGCTTTCCTGTTTCGTTAAGGTAAGCAATTACTTCTTCACCTTTATTTCTGACATCCTGTCTGCAAGCCATCATTTCATCCCATCCGGCTTTGACAGCAGACTTAATCTCTGCGGCAGGAATGTATGATGAGAATTCCTCAACAAGTCTTTTGGATATCTTCTCCTCACTTTCAAATGACATGAATGGATTTCTGAAATCTATATTCTCTGTTTTAAGTTCTTCTACATTATTCTTAATGTTCTCGGCATAAGAAGTAACGATAGGGCAGTTATAATGGTTGTTAGTGCCTTCATATTCGTTATGCTCATAAGGTACACATGGATAGAAGATAAATTTAACTCCCTGCTTAATAAGCCACATGATATGACCATGTGCAAGCTTTGCAGGATAACACTCTGACTCTGATGGAATTGACTCAATACCTAATTCGTAAAGCTTGTGACTTGACTGAGGTGAGAGTACAACCCTGTATCCGAGCTTTGTGAAAAATGTATACCAGAACGGATAGTTCTCATACATGTTAAGAACTCTTGGAATACCTACAGTTCCTCTTGTTGCTTTTTCTTCTGAAAGAGGTTCGTAATCAAAGAGTCTGTGGAACTTATAATCGAAAAGGTTAGGAAGCTTTTCCTTGTTCTTCTCTTTACCAAGTCCACGTTCACATCTGTTACCTGTGATAAACTGTCTGCCGCCAGAGAATTTATTGATTGTAAGGTGACAGCTGTTAGTACATCCCTTACATCTTGTAAGCTTTGTTTCATATGTAAGAGAGTTAATCTTATCTATAGAAAGCATGGATGATTCTGATATACCGTCATATCTTTCTCTTGCTATAAGGGCAGCACCAAAAGCTCCCATTATACCAGCGATATCAGGTCTGATTGCCTGAACACCTGTAATCTTTTCAAAACTTCTAAGAACAGCGTCGTTGTAGAATGTACCACCCTGAACAACGATATGCTTACCTAAATCATCAGGGTCGGAAATCTTGATAACCTTGTATAAAGCATTTTTAATAACAGAATAAGCAAGTCCGGCAGAGATATCTGCAACTTCAGCACCTTCCTTCTGAGCCTGCTTAACCTTGGAATTCATGAATACTGTACAACGTGTTCCTAAGTCAATAGGGTGGTTAGCAAATAATGCAGCCTTGGCAAAGTCCTGAACTGTGAAGTTGAGGGATTTTGCAAATGTTTCTATGAATGAACCACATCCTGATGAACATGCTTCGTTAAGCTGGACTGAATCTACAGTCTGGTTCTTAATCTTGATACATTTCATATCCTGTCCACCGATATCGATGATACAGTCTACATCCGGGTCAAAGAAAGCAGCAGCGTAAAAATGTGACACTGTCTCAACTTCTCCCTCATCTAACATAAGAGCCGACTTGATAAGTGCTTCGCCATAACCTGTTGAGCATGACTGCACAATCTTAGCTTCTGGTGGAAGCTGGGTATATATCTCTTTAATAGCTTTAATTGTTGTAGCAAGTGGTGAACCATTATTGCTTGAGTAGAATGAGTAAAGAAGATTACCGTCTTCGTCAACTAAAGCAACCTTGGTTGTTGTTGAACCTGCATCGATTCCGAGATAACAGTTGCCCTTGTAAGATGCGATATCAGCAGTCTTAACATGATGAGAGCTGTGACGCTTTGTGAATTCATCATATGCAAACTGGTTCTCAAAAAGAGGTTCCATACGCTCAACCTCGAACTCAAGCTTAATCTTTCCTTTGAGTCTTGCGATAATGTCTTCTACAGGAACACATACATTTTCACTGTAATTCATTGCTGAACCAACAGCAGCAAATAAATGTGAATGGTCAGGAGCAATGATTTCATCCGGACCTAAGCTTAATGTACGGATAAATGCCTGCCTTAACTCTGATAAGAAATGAAGAGGTCCGCCTAAGAATGCAACATTACCACGGATTGGCTTACCACATGCCAGACCACTGATTGTCTGGTTTACAACAGCCTGGAATATAGATGCAGAAAGGTCTTCCTTAGTTGCACCTTCATTGATAAGAGGCTGGATATCTGTTTTGGCAAATACACCACATCTTGCGGCAATAGGGTATATTGACTTATAGTTCTTGGCATATTCATTAAGTCCCATTGCGTCTGTCTGTAACAGAGTTGCCATCTGGTCAATGAAAGAACCTGTACCGCCGGCACATATTCCGTTCATTCTCTGGTCAATACCGTTAGTAAAGTAGATAATCTTAGCATCCTCACCACCAAGCTCGATTGCAACATCACACTGTGGAGCATAATCCTGAAGGGCAGTAGACACGGCTACTACCTCCTGTGTGAATGGTACTTCTAAATGCTTGGCAAGAGTAAGTCCGCCTGAACCTGTGATAACAGGATATACTTCAAACTCACCAAGTTCTGCCACTGCCTTTTCAAGAAGTGACTGGAGAGTTTCCTGGATATTCGCAAAATGCCTTTCATAATCAGAAAATAAAATATTATTATTATCATCTAAAACAGCGATTTTTACAGTTGTTGATCCAATATCAATACCTAATTTGAATTTATTCATAACCTAATACAGCTGCAGCTGTCCTCCTTAATATAAATATACAAAAGTTACCCATTACATAGTGACTTTGGCGAAAAAACGCAGAATATGTCATTTTCTATGCAACTCATGCATTATAGAGTAAAATGGAATAAATTTCAATATTAATAGGAAATAATAAAATAGCTTTAATTATTTATGGTGGATATTTTTATTAAAATTTAAGAACTTAAGAGTAAGTTTAATTGACATCATATTGTTTTGTTTATTATAATTTCTTGTATATAATTATGAATTATTAGTCTGCAACATGCGTCAGACTGAAAGGAACATTTTATGAACTGGTTTGCTAAATTTGAGAAAAAATTCTCTAAGTATGCGATTAAGAATCTTATGTTTTATATCATTGTCCTTTATGCAATAGGATTTGTGATGAATACATTCTTCAATGGATTATATGACGCATATTTTTCACTTGATTTTGCTATGATTTTCAAAGGACAGGTATGGAGACTCTTTACATTTATCTTACAACCTCCTTCTAACAGCATAATATTTGTGGTGTTTGTGCTGTATTTCTACTATCTGATTGGTTCGGTACTTGAAAGAATATGGGGCTCGTTCAGATTTAATGTATACTTCTTCACAGGAGTTATCCTTAATATACTTGCATCACTTATTATCTATCTTATATGGGGATTAAGCTTTAAGTTAAGCACTAACTATATTAACCTTGCACTGTTTATGGCATTCGCTATGGAGCAGCCGGATATGGAGGTTTTATTATTCTTCATTATCCCAATCAAGATTAAATGGATGGCAATACTTGATGCTGTAATATTCGGAATTACTATAGTATTCGGATATCTTGTGCCATTTCTTCCAAGAAATGTATGGTACAGCCTGTATGCAGCAGGTTTCCTTGCACCATCAGCAATTATGTGTTATGCCAACGCAACGGCGGCGCTTGTGTCAATGCTGAATTTCATAATATTCTTCTTCCTGTACAAGAAAGGCCCTGCAAAGAGCAGTACACAGAGAAACTTCGACAAGGCAATGAGAACAGCAAAGAAAGCACAGCAGAACGCCAGAAAAGAGTACTGGCAGCAGAATAATACAGCACAGTCTGGCACATATGGTTCTGTGTCCCCAGACAGCAGAACACAGGATAGTCAGGCACAACACGCGAAGCGCGGCGTGCCGAAGCACAGATGTGCAGTATGCGGAAGGACGGAACTTGACGATGAAAATCTCACATTCAGATTCTGCTCAAAATGCGCCGGCAACTACGAATACTGTTCAGACCACTTATATACCCACATCCATGTAACCGGTGATAAACAGTAACCAGCCGGGGTAGAAGTGTAAGCAAAGAGAAACAGGGATGGTGTCAGAATTGAATTTTCTGAGTTGTGTGGGAGTTAAAGCCAGTTTTTGCGAAGCGCGGTTCAAAAAAATCACGTTCAAGCGTAGCGCGTTGATTTTTTGAACAAAAAAGCGAAGCAAAAACTGGCTTTTACTGCCACTAAACGAAGAAATCTGAAATACTGACACCATCCCTGTTTCTCTTTGCGTATCCTTCCACCCCTAAAAAGCTTGTTAAATAAAAAACTTAGTTGATTTGACACGCAAATATGTTATTATATTGTAGGTATGTGTTTGAAAAGATTTTAATTATTTTGGAGGAAACAATGAAAAAGACTAAGATTATTTGCACAATGGGTCCTAATACTAACGACAGAAACCTTATTAAGGCTCTTGCGTTAGCAGGAATGGATATTGCAAGATTTAATTTTTCTCATGGTGACCATGAGGAACAGGCAGGAAGATTTGCCTTGATTAAAAGTGTAAGAGAAGAACTTAATATCCCTATTGCAACTCTTCTTGATACTAAGGGACCTGAGATCAGAACAGGTGCTGTTAAGGATGACAAGAAGGTTACACTTGTTGAGGGACAGAAATATACATTAACAACAAGACAGGTGCCAGCAGATGACAAGATTAATATGGTAACTTATGCAGGACTTCCAGAAGATGTGTCTACAGGTAATATTATTCTTATTGATGACGGTCTTATTGAGCTTAAGGTTGATAAGGTTGAAGGTACAGAGATTGAATGTACAGTAATTAATGGTGGTGAGCTTGGTTCTAAGAAGGGTGTTAACGTTCCTAACGTAAGCATCAGACTTCCAGGCATCACAGAGAAAGATAAGGAAGATATCATCTTTGGTGTTGAGCAGGGATTTGATTTTATCGCAGCTTCATTTGTAAGAAATGCAGCATGTATCGAGGAAATTAAGCATCTTCTCTGGGAGCATGGTGCAGATATTCCAGTTATTGCTAAGATTGAGAATGCCGAAGGTATTGCTAATATAGATGAAATCATCAGAGTTGCTGATGGTATCATGGTAGCCCGTGGAGATATGGGCGTTGAGATTCCTGCTGAGGAAGTTCCACACGTTCAGAAGGAAATCATCAAGAAGTGTAATGCTAAGTATAAGCCAGTTATCACAGCTACACAGATGCTTGATTCTATGATTAGAAACCCAAGACCTACAAGAGCTGAAGTTACTGATGTTGCTAATGCTATCTATGACGGAACAGATGTTGTTATGCTTAGTGGTGAGACTGCTAATGGAAAGTACCCATTAGAGGCTGTTAAGATGATGGTTAAGATTGCAGAAAGAACAGAGCAGGAGATTAAGGGACATTCAGTAGAATATTCTAATCTTCACAGTAAGAGAAGCATTTCAAGCGCTGTATGTAATGCTGCAGTTCAGACAGCAGATAACCTTGGAGCTAAGGCTATTATCTGTCCTACAATTTCAGGATTTACAGCAAGACTTACATCTAAGTTAAAGCCAGAAGCTGAGATTATCGGATGCTCTCCATACGATAATGTTCTTAGAAAGATGCAGATTTACTGGGGTGTTAGACCTCTTAAGACAGCAACAGAAGCTTCTACAGATAAGATTATTGAGCATGCATTAGTAGTTTCTGAACATGCTGGTTTCGTAGAAGAAGGAGATACAGTAATTGTTTCTGCAGGTATCGCTACATCTTCTGATCCTTCATCTAAGAGAGGACTTACTAACACAATGAGAGTAGTTACAATCTAGTATTAATTTGATACATTTGTTTCGGAATGAGACTTGATTTTAATATTCTATTATGTTATAAGTAATACACAATTAATATTACAAAGCGTTGATGGAAACAAGTAGGTTATTACTGAACTTACAGAAAGCAGCCGGTTGATGAGAGGCGCAAGGGTAAGGGTAACTGAATACATTCCGGAGCGGCGAACTGAAAGCATATTTGTAAGTAGGGGCAGCCGGAGTAGCACACGTTATAGTGCATAAGTCCATGCTGGTGGACTTAATGAGGTGGCAGATGTGAGTCTGTCATGAATAAAGGTGGTAACACGTAAGTTCAGGCTTTCGTCCTTTTAAGAAGGGCGGAAGCCTTTTTTGTAAGCAATGAGCCATGCAAGACAGAATGTGCTTGCACAGATTCTGTCTTATATGGCGAATGCAGATAATGAACAACGGAGCACGGAGTGCGGAAGTTGTGAATTATCAAGGCTCGGGAGCAGCAAAGCTGCGGAGAGACTTGGCTTACAAAGTTGCGCGAGCAGCTATAAGAAAAAAGAAAAGAGAGGAAACAAAAATGACACTTTATGACGAATTGGTTGCAAGAGGTCTTATTGCACAGGTAACAGATGAAGCACTTATCAAAGACCTTATTAACAATGGAAAGGCTACATTTTACATCGGATTTGATCCAACAGCAGACAGCCTTCATGTAGGACACTTTATGGCACTCTGCCTTATGAAGAGACTCCAGATGGCAGGAAATAAGCCAATCGCGCTTATTGGCGGTGGTACAGCTATGATTGGTGATCCATCAGGACGTACAGATATGAGAAAAATGCTTACACCAGAGCAGATTCAGCACAATGTTGACTGTTTCAAGAAGCAGATGGCAAGATTCATTGATTTCTCAGATGACAAGGCATTACTTGTAAACAATGCTGACTGGCTTCTTAATCTTAACTATGTAGAACTTTTAAGAGAGGTTGGAGCATGCTTCTCAGTTAATAACATGTTAAGAGCTGAATGCTACAAGCAGAGAATGGAAAAGGGATTAAGCTTCCTTGAGTTTAACTACATGATTATGCAGTCATACGATTTCTATATGTTATACCAGAAATACGGCTGTAATTTACAGTTTGGTGGTAATGACCAGTGGAGCAATATGTTAGGTGGAACAGAGCTTATCAGAAGAAAGCTTGATAAAGATGCTTCAGCTATGACAATCACACTTCTTCTTAACTCAGAGGGTAAGAAGATGGGTAAGACAGCTTCAGGTGCTGTATGGCTGGATCCTGATAAGACAAGTCCTTACGATTTCTACCAGTACTGGAGAAATGTTGATGATGCAGATGTTCTTAAATGTATCCGTATGCTCACATTCCTTCCACTTGAAGAGATTGATAAGATGGATAGCTGGGAAGGTGCACAGCTTAATAAGGCTAAGGAGATTCTTGCTTACGAGCTTACAAAGCTTGTTCATGGTGAGGAAGAGGCTAAGAAAGCAGAAGCTACAGCAAAGGCAATCTTTACTGGCGGAGATGCAGCTAACATGCCTACAGCAAAGCTTGAAGCAAACAGCTTTACAGATGATGAAATTGATGCAATTAATCTTGTGTTTGGAGCAGGACTTGCAACAACTAAGTCAGAGGCCAGAAGAACTATCCAGCAGGGTGGTGTTTCTGTAGATGGAGAAAAGGTAGCAGATATAGCAGCTAAGTTCCCTAAGAGTATGTTCGAGGGCGAAGGTGTAGTTGTTAAGAAGGGTAAGAAGTCTTTCGTTAAGGTTTCTGTTAACTAATAATTAAGATATTAATAAAGGGATTATGAATATTGAGTTGTTATCTCAGATGATTTCATAATCCCTTTTTTAATACATTTACAATTGTTTAATATCCTTAATGTCGGTGTCTGCAACCATTGAGTAGTTAGTGTAATACACAACGAATCCCGGTTTGGCACCGGCAGGCTTTTTAACTTCTTTCTTTAATACATAATCGACTTCAACCTTTTCCTGTTCACGGCCTTTAGAATAGTAGGCGGCAAGGCTTGCTGCTTCTTCAAATGTTCTGTCAGGAACTTCCTTTCCATCTGTTTTGAGAAGTACATGAGAACCTGGCATCTGCTTGGCGTGAAACCACCAGTCATTACCGTTGCCTGTCTTGAAGGTAAGTTCGTCATTCTGTATGTTATTCTTTCCAACGTATATGTCAAATCCATCGCTTGATACAAAATGCATCGGCTTGTTGGCTGTGATTTTGTGCTTTCCTTTAACAGTCCTTTTAATATATCCAGTTTCAATAAGCTCTTCCTTAATGTTAGCAAGATCAGCCTCTGTTACTGAAATCTCAATTGCATTGATAATAGATTCAAGGTAGCTTATTTCTTCAGTAATCTCCTGAATAAGACGGATTCCGGCTTCATAGGTTCTCTTAAGCTTATTATATCTTGCAAAATATTTGTTAGCATTCTCAATTGGTGTGAGAGTGTTATCAAGAGGAATCTTAATTGTGGTATTATCGTAGTAATTAAGTGCTTCATATTCCTTAGAACCGGCAGGAATACTGTAAGCATAGGTTGTAAGAAGTTCACCGTAGATACGGTATCTGTCCTTTTTCTCAGTATCCTTTATCTGCTTTTCCTGAATGTCAAGCTTCTTGTATGCTCGTTCAAGATGAGTTGTTACAATTCTTCTGATGTCAACAGACTTCTGGTGGATTCGGGTTGCAATCTCTTTTTGTCTGTAATAATCGATAATCAGTCTGCTTATTGAATCATATTCTGTGTGGTTGTCATACATAGAAAGATTTACAGCGGCAAATTCTGCAGGCACACCATTGTCAGTTACCATCACAGGTTTATAAATACCATTTCTTACATCAGACATAAGGGTGTCAAATGCGTTGTATAAAGCATCTTTCATAGGTCCATCAAGGCAGTTGGCAGGGTGTCCGCCATCAACTCCGGCACGGTATGCAAGCTCTTCAGCTATGCATGTGCTTATTCCCGTATAGCTTGAAAGTAGCGCCTTGACAACAGGTACAGGCTTTGTAAATACTGTTTCGTCAAAATGCTTTCTGTCAGCTTCAAGCGGATTAATCTTGTCCGAAGTATTAGGGATGAAATAAGGTCTTCCAGGTAAAACTTCCCGGACTGAGCTTGTCTGTGCTGATATATGCTTGATACTGTCTAATATAGTATTATTGTCATCACATAATATTATGTTGCTGTGTTTACCCATGAATTCTGCAATTATATGCTTTCTGCACATGTCACCAAGTTCATTTAAATGTTCTGCCTCAATATCAATTACACGCTCAAATTTTGGCTGTGTTATTGATATTATTCTTCCATTGTTCAAATGTTTCCTGAGAAGCATGCAGAAATTAGGTGCAGTAGCAGGGGATGGCTTGTTATCGTCTGTAAGATATGCAAGAGGAAGCGATGCATTTGCAGATAAAACAAGTCTGTACTGACCAGATTGTGTCTTTATTGTAAGCATTATTTCATCGGCTTCAGGCTGTGCTATCTTGTAAAGTCTTCCGCCGTTAATTGTGTCGTTTAATTCATTAACAATACTGGATATTGTAATACCATCGAATGCCATAATGTCTCCTTTAATTAGTAATATTCATTAATCTTATTGCATTATATTAACATACTTATTGCTGTAAGTCTTGTTATCTTTCACAAAAATTGGTATACTTTTCTAAGCATTATATGCGAATGGAAGGATAGAAACAATGATTAAAAGTATGACAGGCTTTGGCCGGAGTGAAATAGTTAAAGGTAACAGAAAGATTTCAGTTGAGATTAAGTCAGTTAATCACAGATATCTTGAAGCAGGTATCAAGATGCCTAAGAAGCTTAATGTATTCGAGAGCAGAATGAGAGATTTACTTAAGAAGTATGCAACAAGAGGCAAGATTGATATATTTATTAATTATGAGGATGATTCAGAAAGTCAGGTTAATCTTAAGTTCAACCAGAATATAGCTGATGAATATATGGCTATATTTAATAATATGTCCGAAAAATACAATCTTAAAAATGATATGACTGTTGGAGGTCTTGCCAGATTTCCAGAGGTTATCACAATGGATGAAGTGCAGGAAGACGAAGAGGAGCTGTGGCATTTTATAGAGGAAGCTATGAAGGCAGCCTTAGAACAGTTTGTTAATACAAGAATTCTTGAAGGTGAGAATCTTAAGAAAGATCTTTTAGGAAAGTTAGACCACATGGAGGAGCTTGTTGCATTTGTTGAAAAGAGAAGTCCTGAGATTATGAAGGAATACCGTAGCAAGTTAGAGAGTAAGGTTAAAGAACTTCTTGGCGATACAACTATTGATGAGAGCAGAATCGCAACAGAGGTTATTATATACGCAGACAAGATATGTGTTGACGAAGAAACTGTAAGATTAAGAAGCCATATCGAGCATGCAAGAAAATGTCTTAACGAGGAAGGCGGCATTGGAAGAAAGATGGATTTCATTGCACAGGAGATGAACAGAGAGGCTAACACAACTCTTTCTAAGGCTAATGACATTGAGATATCTAATGCAGCTATTGACTTAAAGACTGAGATTGAGAAGGTAAGAGAGCAGATTCAGAACATTGAGTAGGCTTTCAATATATTTTTAATAGGTTTTGATTAAATTTACTTGATTGTTTCGGGCTTGTTAGGTATAATAACTTGTGCACTTTATGTGCAGAATGAGGTAATTATATGAGCAAAGGACTATTATTAGTTATTTCAGGATTTTCTGGTGCAGGAAAAGGAACTGTTATGAAGCGACTTTTAGAGCTTCATGACGAGTATTCACTTTCTATATCAGCTACAACAAGAAAGCCAAGAGAAGGCGAAGCTGATGGAAGAGAATATTTCTTTAAGACTGTAGAAGAATTCGAGAAGATGATTGCTGAAGATGCTTTAATAGAGCATGCACAGTATGTTGGCAATTATTACGGAACACCAAAGGCATATGTTGAAGAACAGCTTGATAAGGGCAACAATGTTATTCTTGAGATTGAAATACAGGGTGCCATGAATATCAAGAGAATGTTTCCGGATGCAGTGCTTATGTTTATAACACCACCGTCAGCGGCAGAACTTGAAAAGAGACTCCGTGGCAGAGGAACAGAAGATGAGGCGACAATTAAAGCCCGTCTTTCAAGAGCAGCAGAGGAAGCAGAAGGTGTTGAGGATTATGATTACATAGTTATCAATGATGAAGTCGATTTATGTGTCGGCCGTATTCATGATATTGTGTTATCTGAGAAGATGAAAGCTAAGTATAATCTTGGACTGATTAATAATATTAAAGAAGAATTAAAGGTTTATTCGAAAGGAGAATAATATAATGATACATCCATCGTATACTGAATTAATGGCTGTAATTAACAGTGAGGTTGAAGAGGGCGAGCAGCCTTTAGTACAGAGCAGATATTCAATTGTTAAGGCAACTGCTAACAGAGCTAAGGAAATCATCGATGCAAGAAGCGTTGAGGAGAAGATTGCCAAGGCAAGAATTGAAGCAAGCAACAAGGAAAAAGAGAAAGAAAAGGACAAGGATAAGGTTGAGGAGAAGAGAATCTCTAAGGAAGATGAGAGAAAGCTTCAGGTTGGAACTCCTCTTGTAAGATGTTCAGAGAAAGACAAGCCATTATCAATCGCAGTTAAAGAATTCTACGAAGGTAAGGTTAAGATTCTTGGAAGTACAGACGAGAATACTTCATTATAATTAACAAAGACTGATGTTAAGGGCAACTGCTTGTATGGGCGGTTGCCTTTTGTGATTTGCAATATGTGGCAAATTGGTAGCGATGAGGAGTTAAATTATTATGACGAATAGATATGACGAGAAAGAAAGACGGATTCACTGCGCATTTTCGGAAAAATGTGGTGGTTGTGATTATGCCGGAATGAAATACGACAATGAGCTTGCAGTTAAGCAGAAGTACATTGAAGAACTTTTTGGCGGATATGTAAAAGTTGATGATATTGTTGGAATGTACAGACCGATACATTACCGCAATAAAGTTCATGCAGTTGTGGGACTTGATGATTCAAGGAATGTAATAGCAGGAACTTACGAGGAAAACAGCCACAGAATAGTTGACACTTCAGATTGTATGATTGAAGATTCGCAGTGTACAGACATTATTAAGGATATTAAAGGCCTTATAGCTTCATTTAAATATCAGCCATATGACGAGGATTCAGGAAAGGGGCTGATTCGCCACATTCTTTTAAGAAAAGGATTTTCTACAAAGGAGATTATGCTTGTTATTGTAACAGCAGGAGTTGCATTTCCATCAAAGAATAATTTTCTCAAGGTATTATGTGAGAAGCATCCTGAAATCACTACGATTGTGCAGAATATTAACGACAGACATACAAGCATGGTGCTTGGAAAGAGAAATATTGTTCTTAAGGGAAAAGGTTATATCGAGGATGTGTTGTGTGGCTGCAGATTCAGAATAAGCCCGACATCATTCTATCAGATTAACCACCAGCAGACTGAAAAGCTGTACAAAAAGGCAATCCAGCTTGCTGATATATCAAAAAATGACACTGTAATTGATGCATATTGCGGAATTGGTACTATTGGAATAGTCGCATCAAAAAAGGCTGGCAAAGTTATAGGAGTTGAGCTTAATTCAGAAGCTGTATCAGATGCTAAGATAAATGCTTCAATTAACAATATAAAGAATGTCACATTTGTTAATGCTGACGCAGGAGATTTCCTTGTTGAGTATGCGAAAAATGCAAAGGCAGATGTTGTTATCATGGATCCGCCAAGAAGTGGAAGCACACCGGAATTCCTTAATTCTCTTCTTAAGATTAAACCAGACAGGATTGTGTACATTTCATGCGGACCTGATACACAGGCAAGGAATATTAATGTACTTGTGAAGGGTGGATATAAGGTGACTGCATGTCAGCCATTTGATTTGTTCCCGCATACGGAGCATGTGGAAAATGTGATTTTATTGTCCCGAAAAGCTTAGGTTATGAAATTAAGGTAAGATTGGATATATAGCAATTTAATATAATAAGTATGGAAAGAACAGGTTGAAATATACCTGTTTTTTAGAAATAAAAAAGAAACGAGCAAGTCCTGTCAGGAATAATCCCTACCCAGTGAAAAACCATTTTTTTATAAAAATACTATAATCATAGATAAAAGTCAATTGAAATTTAAAATATAAATGCAAATATAGAAATTTAACCGCCGCCCTGCAGGAAAAGCAACGCGGCGAAAAATATTTTATAAATCTCTCAACATATTCAGCTTTTTCATAGCTGGTCTTAATGCAAGATATATGATTGAAGCAACTATAACGGCGATAACTGCATTAACAGATGTGGTTATCGCACCTATTTTAGCAAGTGCTTTGGCAAGGTCCTGAGGCACACCAAGAAGGTATGTCTTATAGAAATATCCGACTACAGGGTCAGCAACAATATTGAATGCCATACCGCATATGCTTGATACAACAGTAGCAACAGTAACATATTTTGCAGAATGTTCCTTAGAAAGTTGGAAGAGCTTATGTGCTACAAAACCAACGATAAGACCGATACATAACTTAAGAATAAATGTCTTAGGAGCGCTTGTTACATAGGCTGTTGACAAATCACTTATTGTCATGCCGATTGCTCCGGCAAGACCACCCCATTCGCCACCGATAAGTAAAGCTGCAAGAACGCAGAATACATTACCAAAGTGGAACATGGTTCTTTCTGTTCCAACAGGAATGTCTATCTTTATAAATGTTGCACCAACATAGCAGAGTGCGGCACACAAAGCAGCCTGTGCAATTACCTTTGCGTCTACAGGCTTTCTCTCTTTCTTTGAAAATGTTCTGTATAATCCGGCAATAAGAATAACAATGCCAAGGATTGTTACAAGAAGTGAAAATGCGTATGCTTTATTACCTTTTACTATGTATGTGTTGACACATAACACAATACCGATCACAAGAATAATAGCACCAATTAATGTCTGGATTAAACCTGTTTTTTTGTCTTTCATAATTATCTTTTTCTCCTTTGATTCATATTTTCAGCAAAGAATAGTACAATTCAGGGCTTATTAAAAGTGCCAGTTTGATAATGTTTTATATGGTCAGATTATGTAAGGGATATGTTTACATTTGCAAAAAATGTGTTACAATGAGGAGTACTATGCAGGAGGTAATGCAGTATATGAAGATTATGTTTGCATCTTTAGGTTGTGATAAAAACCTTGTAGATACAGAGAATATGCTTGGAATCCTTAACGATAAGGGCTTTGAGTTTACAGATGATGAAACACAGGCAGATGTTATTGTTGTCAATACATGCTGTTTTATTGGTGATGCCAAGCAGGAGAGTATCAACACGATACTTGAGATGGCACAGCACAAGGAAGATGCTGTGTGTAAGGCACTTATTGTTACAGGGTGTCTTGCTCACAGATATAAGGATGAGATTATTAAGGAAATTCCAGAAGTTGATGCATTTTTAGGAACAACTTCTTATGACAAGATTGCAGAGGTTGTTACTTCAGTGCTTGAAGGTAAGGGCTTTAATGTCGTTGATGATGCCAACAGACTTCCTATTGTTAAAGAAAAGAGAATTATTACTACGCCGGGATATTTTGAGTACCTTAAGATAGCGGAAGGATGCGATAAGCATTGTACATACTGCATAATTCCTAAGGTTCGTGGCAATTTCAGAAGTTATCCTGTTGAGTATCTTGTGGAGCAGGCAAAGCACCTTGTACACAATGGAGCAAAAGAGCTTATACTTGTAGCACAGGAGACAACTCTTTATGGAACAGACATTTACGGAAAGAAATCACTTCCAATGCTTATACATGAGCTTGCCAAGATTGAAGGCCTCAAATGGATAAGAATTCAGTACTGTTATCCGGAAGAGATTAATGATGAGCTTATCGAGGCTATTAAGAATGAGCCTAAAGTCTGTCATTATCTTGATATGCCAATCCAGCATGCAAGTGATAATGTATTAAAGCGTATGGGAAGAAAGACAGATAAGCAGGAGCTTCTTGATATTGTTGCGAAGCTGAGAAAAGAGATTCCGGACATTGCATTAAGAACAACTCTTATTGCCGGCTTCCCGGGAGAGACACAGGCTGACCATGAAGAGGTTATGGAATTTATTGATGAAGTTGAGTTCGACAGACTTGGAGTATTTACTTATTCAAGGGAAGAGGATACCCCGGCTGCAACAATGCCGGACCAGATTGACCAGGATATAATGGATACGTGGAGAGACGAGCTTATGGCTCTGCAACAGGAAATATCTATTGACAAGTCAGCACAAATGGTTGGAAAGACTATTGATGTTATGGTTGAAGGCTATATTGCAGAGGACAATACTTATGTCGGACGTTCGTACAAGGATGCACCTAATGTTGATGGAATGGTGTTCTTTGAATGTGACAGGGAACTTATGTCAGGAGATTTCGTATCTGTAAAGATTACCGGTTCAACTGAATATGATTTAATGGGAATAATGGAGGAAAATGTTTAAATGAATTTACCTAACAAACTTACAATTGCAAGAGTTATTATGATTCCTTTGTTTCTGATATGTCTGTATCTTAACATTGGATGTGGCAAATATATTGCAGTAGGAATATTTATTCTTGCAAGCTTAACAGACCTTTTAGATGGTAAGATTGCAAGAAAGTATAATCTTGTTACTAACTTCGGAAAATTTATGGATCCACTTGCAGATAAGCTTTTAGTATGCTCTGCACTTATTGCTCTTGTTGACCTTGAAAGAATTGCAGCATGGATTGTTATTATTATAATTGCAAGAGAATTTATTATTAGCGGATTCAGACTTGTTGCATCAGATAATGGTGTTGTTATAGCTGCAAGCTATTGGGGAAAGTTCAAGACAGCATTTCAGATGATTACAATTATTATGCTTGTTCTTAATCTTAATGTACCATTTATGAATATTATTAATACTGTTCTCATATATATATCATTAGGATTGACAGTGATTTCTCTTATTGATTATATTGCAAAGAATTATAAAGTTTTTCTGGAAGGTTCGGGTAAATAATAATGGTTGATTATCTCGGCTGTCTTGATAAGGCTCTTGTTGAGACATTAAAGAACAAATCCCTGACTATAACTACAGCTGAGTCATGCACAGGCGGCATGGTTGCTTCGTCTATAGTTAATATAAGCGGTGCTTCAGACATTTTTAAAGAGGGCTATATTACATATAGTAATGAGGCGAAGGAACGTATTCTTGGAGTTAAGCATGAGACTCTTGAGAAGTATAAAGCTGTAAGTGCTGAAACTGCTGCCAGATGGCAGAAGGAGCAGTAAGAATATCTAAGGCAGATATCAGTGTTTCTGTAACAGGTGTTGCAGGACCTTCAAGAGAAGATGACAAGCCTGTTGGACTTGTGTATATTGGATGTTGCTATAAGGGTGAGACACATGTTAAAGAATGTGATTTGTCAGGCGACAGGCACACGATAAGGTGTCAGTCTACGAAGGAAGCACTTAAGTTTGTTCTTGATATAATTAAGACTAACAGGTAGAGATTATTGTAATTATTAGTTTTATTATATTATTTACTATATTATTTGCTATGGCGTTGAAGACCTACTATTAAGCTTGAAAGATGGCTTGAGTAGGTCTTTTTTGCTGGGATTAGAGTGGGTTTTATAACGATATCGGATTAAATATTACGATGAATTGATGCAACTATCATTCGACAGGTACTGCAAGTTAAAAAAATGTTGCTGAACTTATGTATAAAATATTATATTGACATATAATAATATAAATAGATGTTTACAAAATATATATAATATGATATATTTTTACTATTCCAGTATACAAACAAACATAACGAATAAATGTTCGAAAGGTTCTTGACAATGCAGGCATAATAAGATATTATTTAGAAAACGAACACATGTTCAAAAGGAGAGTTTAAGGTATGGTTAATGAAGATAAGATGAAAGCCCTTGATGCGGCAATTTCTAATATTGAGAAACAGTTTGGTAAGGGCTCTGTAATGAAGCTTGGGGAATCAACAGCTAATCTTAATGTTGAATGTATTCCTACAGGTTCTTTAAGTCTGGATATCGCTTTGGGAATCGGTGGAGTTCCTAAAGGAAGAGTTGTAGAGATATATGGACCTGAATCAAGTGGTAAGACAACAGTTGCACTTCATATGGTTGCTGAAGTACAGAAGAGAGGCGGTATTGCAGGTTTTATTGATGCAGAGCATGCTCTGGATCCTGTATATGCTAAGAATATTGGTGTTGATATTGATAATTTATATATTTCGCAGCCTGACAGTGGCGAGCAGGCACTTGAGATTACAGAGACTATGGTAAGATCTGGTGCAGTCGATATTGTAATTGTCGATTCAGTTGCAGCTCTTGTTCCTAAAGCAGAGATTGATGGTGATATGGGCGATTCACATGTAGGTCTTCAGGCAAGACTTATGTCACAGGCATTAAGAAAGCTTACACCTGTTGTAAGCAAGAATAACTGCGTTGTTATATTTATCAACCAGCTTCGTGAAAAGGTTGGTGTTATGTTTGGAAATCCGGAGACAACTACAGGTGGTCGTGCACTTAAGTTCTATTCTTCTGTAAGACTTGATGTAAGAAAGATTGAGACACTTAAGCAGAATGGTGAGGTTATTGGTAACAGAACCAGAGTCAAGATTGTTAAGAATAAGGTTGCCCCTCCATTCAGAGAAGCAGAGTTTGATATTCTTTTTGGAAAAGGTATATCTACAGAAGGAGATCTTGTTGATCTTGCTTCTAATGCAGGTATTATCCAGAAGAGTGGAGCATGGTTCTCATATGAGGGCAATAAGATTGGACAGGGACGAGAGAACGCTAAGCAGTTCCTTCTTGATAATCCAGAGATAAGAGAAGAAGTTGACAGAAGAGTAAGAGAACACTACGGAATTGTGGACGGTGTTAAGGAAGCAGAAGCATCTGATGATGCTAAGCAGACTAAGGCTAAGAAGAAAGCAGATACAGAAGAGTAATATTAAGGTGGGTTATGGAAGATAATATTGAACTTATTGTCACATCCATTAAAGAACTTACTAAGAAACGCAGGCTTGTATATATTAATTATGAGCCTGCATTTGCTTTATATGCAGCAGAATTAAGAAAGTTTGGAATTAAGGATGGAGAGTCTGTCAGGAAAGAAGCATATGATTCTCTGATAGATGATGTGTTATCTAAGCGTGCAACGGTAAGAGCGATGGCATTGCTTAAGAATAAGGATTATACAAGAAAAGGTTTAGAGGACAAGCTTAGAGATGGATATTATCCTGATATGTGTATAGATTATGCATTAGAGTATGTAACCAGGTTTGGATATATTAATGATGAGCGTTTTGCAGAGAATTATGTTAATTTTAAGGCAGGTAATAAGCCAAGAAGACAGATTGAACTTAAGTTAAAGCAGAAAGGCGTTGATGCAGATATTATCAGCAGAGTTTGTGACGAATTTTATGCGGATAACTGTGATATAGAATTAGAACAGGCAAAGGCATTTGTTGAAAAGAAACATATAGATATAGAGAACGCTGATTATAAAGAGCTTCAGAAGGTCAAAGCTGCATTATATCGCAGAGGATTCAGTATGGATATTATTAATAAAACATTGGATTCTAAGGGGCTTTTCCTTGACATAATCGACAATTGAGTATAATATTAGATTGTTGTATTTTTTGTACAATGAAAACTAAATAAGGAGGTGCTCCTGCGTTGATTCCAATAGTAATCGCAATTATTGCTACTTTAGTGATAGTCGCTCCTATTACTTGGTTTATCTCGTCTAATGCAATCAACAAGCGTAACGATGCAACAATCGGTAATGCCAATGAGAAAGCAAGAGAGATAATAGATGAAGCTCTTAAGACAGCTGAAACCAAGAAAAAGGAAGCTCTTTTGGAAGTCAAGGAAGAGTCTTTAAAGACTAAGAACGAACTTGAGAAGGAAACTAAGGAAAGACGAGCTGAGATAAGCAAGTATGAAAAGAGAGTTCTTTCAAAAGAAGAGACACTTGACAGAAAGATTGAGGCTGTAGAGAAACGCGACTCTAACATTACCAGGAAAGAAGAAGAACTTGGTAAACAGAAGCAAAAGGTTGAAGAACTTGAGAAGAAGAGACAGCAGGAACTTGAACGAATCTCAGGATTGACCTCCGAACAGGCAAAAGAATATCTATTAAAGACTGTTGAAGACGAAGTTAAACATGATACTGCTGTAATGATTAAGACATTAGAAAGCAGAGCGAAAGAGGAAGCAGACAAGAAGGCTAAGGAAATTGTTGTTAATGCAATTCAGAGATGCGCCGCAGACCATGTGGCTGAAACAACAATATCAGTAGTTCAGCTTCCTAATGACGAAATGAAAGGCCGTATTATTGGTAGAGAGGGTAGAAATATCAGAACTCTTGAAACACTTACAGGTGTTGAACTTATCATTGATGATACACCTGAGGCTGTAGTTTTGTCGGGCTTTGATCCGGTAAGAAGAGAGGTTGCAAGAATCGCTCTTGAGAAGCTCATACTTGATGGAAGAATTCATCCGGCAAGAATTGAGGAGATGGTTGAGAAAGCTCAGAAAGAAGTCGAGACATTAATTAAAGAAGAAGGTGAAGCTGCAACCCTTGAGGTTGGTGTACATGGTATCCATCCAGAGCTTGTAAGACTCTTAGGTAAGTTAAGATTCAGAACAAGTTATGGACAGAATGTTTTAAAGCATTCTATTGAAGTAGCACAGCTTACAGGTCTCTTAGCTGGAGAGTTAGGACTTGATGTTAAGATGGCTAAGCGTGCTGGTTTATTACATGATATTGGTAAAGCTGTTGACCACGAGATGGAAGGCTCACATATTCAGTTAGGTGTTGATCTTTGTAGAAGATATAAAGAATCAGCTCTTGTTATTAATGCAGTAGAAGCACATCATGGAGACGTTGAGCCAGAAAGCTTAATTGCTTGTCTTGTACAGGCTGCTGATACAATTTCAGCTGCAAGACCTGGTGCAAGAAGAGAAACGTTAGAAACTTATACAAACAGACTGAAACAATTAGAAGATATTACCAACTCATTCAAGGGAGTTGAGAAATCCTTTGCCATTCAAGCAGGTAGAGAGGTTCGTGTTATGGTAGTTCCTGAAGTCGTTAGTGATTCAGATATGGTAATCATGGCTCGTGACATTTCTAAGCAGATTGAGGATCAGATGGAATATCCTGGTCAGATCAAGGTTAGTATTGTCAGAGAGTCAAGAGCTGTAGATTACGCAAAGTAAACTAACATAAACCAAGGCTGTTACATAATGTTAATTCGTTATGTGACAGCCTTTTTTGATTTTAATACACTTAATATAATTAAGCATTTTAGAGAGATGTTTTAAAATATTAAGTTATTTTTAAAAATATTTGCAATTATGAATTATACATTGTAGAATAGAGCATGTTGATTATATGCTGATTAGGAGGAAGATTATGCAGTACAATGATATGAGTAAAGAAGAGCTTTTAGCTTTAAAGGAAAGCTTGAACAAAGAGTATGCAGAAGCTAAGGCAAAGGGACTTGCGTTAGATATGTCAAGAGGTAAGCCATCAGCTAAGCAGCTTGATGTTTCATTAGGACTTCTTGATACAATCAATAGTTCATCAGACCTTAAGGCTTTAGATGGAACAGATTGCAGAAATTATGGTGTTTTAGATGGTATTCCAGAAGCAAAGAAGCTTATGGCAGATATGATGGGAACAACACCAGATCATGTTATTGTGTATGGAAACGCAAGTCTTAATATTATGTATGACCAGATTTCGAGAGCATACACACACGGTATTCTTGGTAATACTCCATGGTGCAAGCTTGATAAGGTTAAGTTCTTATGTCCAGTTCCTGGATATGACAGACATTTTGCAATTACAGAAAGATTTGGAATTGAGATGATTAACATTCCAATGTCAGAGTCTGGTCCAGATATGGGCATGGTAGAAGAATATGTAAGCAAGGATGCTTCTGTAAAGGGTATCTGGTGCGTTCCAAAGTATTCTAATCCTCAGGGATATACATATTCTGAAGAAACAGTTAAGAGAATGGCTGCACTTAAGCCAGCTGCTGAAGATTTCAGAATTTTCTGGGATAACGCTTATGTTATCCATGATTTATATGATGACAATAAGGATGAGATAGCTGATATCATCAGTGAATGTGAGAAAGCTGGTAACCAAGATATGGTATTTGAGTTTGCTTCAACTTCTAAGGTGAGCTTCCCAGGTTCAGGTATTGCAGCACTTGCTACATCTGCTAATAATATTGCAGATATCAAGAAGCAGCTTACAATCCAGACAATCGGACATGATAAGCTTAATCAGTTAAGACATGTGAGATTCTTTAAGGATATCAACGGACTTAAGGAACATATGAGAAAGCATGCTGAGTTCATGAGACCTAAGTTTGAGGCTGTTGAAAGTGTTCTTGAAGAAGAACTTGGCGGACTTGGAATTGGTTCATGGACAGAGCCTAAGGGTGGATATTTTATATCATTTGAAGCTATGGATGGATGTGCCAAGGCAATAGTTGCAAAATGTAAAGAAGCAGGTGTTAAGCTTACAGGTGCAGGCGCAACATTCCCTTATGGAAAGGACCCTAAGGATTCCAATATAAGAATTGCCCCATCATTCCCAACTCCAGAAGAGATGAAGCAGGCTGCTGATCTTTTTGTTCTCTGTGTTAAGCTTGTAAGTGTAGAAAAGTTACTTGAAAACAAATAATTAAATGAATATAATTAATATAAGCTTGCTTTTTATAAGCAAGCTTATTTAATAACCGGGTATATAATAATCAGATGTTATATATCATGATATAGTTGGGAGGATATACATATGGCTAAGATTGGTTTTATTGGAATGGGTAACATGGGATATGCAATGCTTAAAGGTGCTTTAGCGGCATTTTCACCATCAGATATTATATTTTCATCACCTAACAGAGAAAAATGCGAAAGAATATCATCTGAGACAGGTGTAAGATTCGCAGAAAGTAATGCAGAGTGTGGCAACAATGCCAAGTATATTGTACTTGCAGTAAAACCACAGATGTATCCAACAGTACTTAAGAATATTGTCAATGTGGTAACAGAAGAAAGTGTTATTATATCAATTGCACCGGGAATTACTATTGCGTCTATAAAGAATGCTCTTGGAAGCAATATAAGAGTTGTAAGAGCAATGCCTAATACACCTGCACTTATCGGGGAAGGAATGACAGGAGTAGCATATAATGCATCTGATTATTCATTTGATGAAAGAGATGTTATAGATAAATTCTTTACTTCATTTGGTAAGGTTGTTTACGTTGATGAAAAGCTTATGGATGGAGTAGTATGTGCAAGTGGCAGTTCACCTGCTTATGTATATATGTTCATTGAAGCCCTTGCTGATAGTGTTGTAAAGTATGGCATTAAGAGAGATGATGCATATAAGATGGTTGCCCAGACTGTCCTTGGTTCGGCAAAGATGGTGCTTGAGTCAGGAGAACACCCAGCAGTACTTAAAGATAAAGTGTGTTCGCCTGGTGGAACAACAATTCAGGCTGTTTCTGCACTTGAAGAGAATGGCTTTAGAAATGCACTTATTAAAGCAACTGACGCTTGCTATGATAAATGTACAAACATTAAGTAACATTTTTATATAGAAAGGCTGAATATGAAAGAACATATTAAAAGAGTGGACAGAATTCTTAAATATAAGGGTTCAATACTTGATATATATACAGATGTTATAGAGACTCCCGACGGACATAGGGCAGAATGGGATTATATTGACCACAGAGGAGCGGCAGCTGTTGTTCCGGTGTTAGATGATGGACGTCTTCTCATGGTAAGACAGTACAGAGACGCACTTGACAGAGAGACGATTGAGATTCCTGCAGGTGGTCTTAATGGCTGGGATGAGCCGACAATTAATGCGGCGGCAAGAGAACTTGAAGAAGAGACCGGATATAGGTCAGATAATCTTACCAAGCTTGTATCAGTTGTTACTGCGGTTGCGTTCTGCAATGAAGTGGTAGATGTATATCTTGCAACAGATCTTATAAAAACAAATCAGCATCTTGATGAAGATGAATTCATAGATGTAGAAAAATACACACTGGATGAACTTAAAGACATGATATTTGCAGGAACGATACAGGATTCCAAGACAATTTCAGCAGTTCTTGCTTATGATGCCTTACTTAACCGTAAAAAGAATAATTAAGACAAAGTCTTCATATATTGATTCAAAGTACATTTTGATGGATATATATGAAGGCTTTTTTATTGTGGGTAATTAAGAATGTAAGATTTGCCGCATTAATTATTGCGGGAATTATACTTGGTACATCCTTTATAAAAATGTGGCGCTATGGTGATGTGTTTTCAACTGAATATCTGATTGCATACATTAATTCTAATGTTGCATATGCAGATGTATGGCAGGAGGTGCTATCTTACAGATTAAGGAAGTTCATAACATTGGCAGTATTCATGATTACCCCATTCAGAAAACTGTATGTATACTGGCTGTGTCTGTATAACGGATTCTGTCTTGGAATATGTATGTCAAAGGCTGTTATGTATCACGGTGCAGGGGGAGTAGTTATGGTTCTGGTGTGGCTGTTTCCACATTATCTGTTATATATAATGACCGTTCTCCTTATGTGTCATTATTTTCTAAACAGAATTGACACTTTAAGAAGAACGGTCATTATTGTGAGTATGTCATTGTTACTTACATTAATCGGAACATTTGCAGAAAGCTACATTAATCCCGACATAATGAAAATGTTTTTAAGCAAGGTCTGCAATATCGTATAAAAGCTTTTCAGACTCAGCCCATCCGAGGCATGCGTCTGTGATTGATTTTCCATAAACACCGTCGCCAACCTTCTGGTTACCCGGCTCAATATAACTTTCAATCATAACACCCTTAACAAGTTTCTTAACATCAGCAGAGTGATGGCAGCTGTGAAGAACTTCCTTGACAATACGGATCTGCTCAAGATACTGCTTACCTGAATTGCTGTGGTTAGCATCTACAATAACAGCAGGATTCTCAAGATCTCTTGCAGCATACATGTTATAAAGTCTTATCAAATCTTCATAGTGATAGTTAGGAATGGTCTGGCCGTGTTTATTTACGGCACCTCTTAATATTGTATGTGTAAGAGGATTTCCAGGTGTATTAACTTCCCAGTTTCTGTATATAAATGTCTGCTTAGACTGGGCAGCAACTACAGAATTTAACATAACTGAAAAATCTCCACTTGTAGGATTCTTCATTCCGGCTGGAACATCAATTCCTGAACATACAAGTCTGTGCTGCTGGTTTTCAACTGATCTTGCACCAACGGCAACATATGAAAGGACATCTGAAAGATACCAGTAGTTTTCAGGATAAAGCATTTCATCAGCAGGACTAAGATGCGTCTCTTTCATTACATCAATATGCATTTTTCTGATTGCAATAAGACCGGCAAGAAGGTCAGGCTTTTTTTCAGGGTCTGGCTGGTGAAGCATTCCTTTGTAACCTACGCCTGTCGTTCTTGGTTTGTTAGTGTAAACTCTTGGAATAATAATAACTTTGTCTTTAATCTTCTCCTGAACCTTAACAAGTCTTGATGTGTAATCAAGGACAGCAGTTTCATTATCTGCTGAGCAAGGTCCGATAATAACAAGAAGTTTGTCTGATTTGCCGGTGATAACATCAGCAATTTCAGCATCTCTTTCAGCTTTTAATACTTTTATTTCTTCTGGTACAGGGTACTGTTCTTTGATTTCAGTAGGTGTAGGAAGCTTTGTGACGAACTCGAAACTCATATAATTTTCTCCTTAAAAATGTATATTCAATTAATTACATTTGCATAAAACACACAATGTATATGTGATTATAACATTTGTTTTTAAAAATGCAAAATAATAATACAGAAAGTATTCTTTGTGGTACAATATATTAAAGATTGTCGGGAGGCGTGGCTATGAATGTTAACAGAATTATATGGATAGTTTTGGATAGTGTTGGAATTGGTGAGGCCAGGGATGCAGCTAAGTTCGGTGATGAAGGTGCAGATACATTGGGACATACTGCAGGGGCTAATGGAGGTCTTAATATTCCTAATATGGTAAAGCTTGGAATTGGCAATATTGACGGCTCACATAACCTTGAACGTTGTGATAATCCCATTGGGTGTTTTGGAAAACTTGCAGAAATATCTGCCGGAAAAGATACAACAATTGGACACTGGGAGATGGCAGGAATATATTCTCCTGATCCGTTTCCTGTGTATCCTGATGGATTTCCAGACTGTATTATTGATGAATTCATTAAAAAGACAGGAATTCCAGGAATACTTTGCAATAAGCCGGCTTCAGGAACACAGATAATTGCTGAACTTGGTGATGAACATGTTGCGACAGGAAAACCAATTGTATATACATCTGGCGATTCGGTTTTTCAGATTGCATGCCACGAAGATGTTATTCCTATTGAGAAACTTTATGAAATGTGTGAAACAGCAAGACACATTCTTACAGGAAAGAATGCTGTAGCAAGAGTTATTGCAAGACCTTTTGTCGGGGAGAATGGCAATTACAAGAGAACATCTAACAGAAGAGATTTCTCACTAAAGCCAAGTGAAGATAATATATTATGCCGAGTCCGTGATAAGGGGCTGGATGTTATCGGCGTCGGTAAGATTCATGATATATTTGCCGGAGTTGGACTTACAGAGTCTAAGCACACTAACGACAATCAGGATGGAATGGATGTAACACTTGATTACATGAAGCAGGATAATAAAGGAATTATATATACTAATCTGGTTGAGTTTGATTCAACATGGGGACATAGAAGAGATTATAAAGGGTATGCCAGAGGTCTTGAAGAATTTGATGAAAGGCTTTTACAGGTGTTAGACACTATGAAAGACACAGATATGCTTGTTATTACGGCTGACCACGGTTGTGACCCAACCTATAAGGGAACTGACCATACAAGGGAATATGTTCCACTGCTTGTATATGGAAAATGCTTAAAACATGGCGTTAATCTTGGAACAGGTGACACTTATGCTGATATAGCACAGACACTGGCTGAGATTTTTGGCACAGAACCGGTTAATATAGGAAAGAGTTTTCTTAATAAGATTATGTAGGAGGTCTGCATTATGAGAATGGTCGATATTATAGAGAAGAAAAGAGATGGTGGAAAGCTTACTAAAGAAGAGATAGAGTTCTTTGTTAATGGCTATGTCAGGGGGGATATACCTGATTATCAGGCTTCTGCACTTCTTATGGCAATATATTTCAGAAATATGGATTATGATGAGACTCTTAACCTGACGCTTGCAATGGAAAACAGCGGAGACAAGCTGGATTTGTCGGATATTAATGGAATTAAAGTAGACAAGCACAGTACAGGTGGTGTTGGAGATAAGACTTCGCTTGTTCTTGCACCTATGGTTGCAGCACTTGGCGGCAAAGTTGCAAAGATGAGTGGAAGAGGACTTGGACATACAGGAGGCACGATTGATAAACTGGAAAGTATTCCGGGATTTAACACTTCTCTGTCTGAGGAAGCATTTGTTAAGCAGGTTAATGATATAGGAATTGCAATAACAGGGCAGACAGGTAATCTTGCACCTGCAGATAAGAAGATATATGCACTAAGGGATGTTACAGCAACGGTCGAGAATATTTCGCTTATTGCAAGCAGTATTATGAGCAAGAAGCTGGCTTCTGGTGCTGATGCGATTGTTCTTGATGTCAAGACCGGAAGCGGCGCATTTATGAAAAATGAGGCTGATGCCGTAAGTCTTGCTAAGGAGATGGTTCGTATTGGAAAAGGCGCAGGCAGAAATGTAACAGCACTTATTACTGATATGGACCAGCCGTTAGGATATGCAGTTGGAAATGCACTTGAAGTTATCGAGGCTATCAATACTTTAAAAGGTGAAGGACCAGAGGATTTAACTAAGCTTGTCATTAATCTTGGAACATATATGGTGCTTGCTGCAAGAGATGACCTTGATAAAGAAACCGTAAGAAAAGAATTGGAGAGAGTAATAAGTGACGGAAGTGCTTTGGACAAGATGGCAGAGTTCGTTAAAGCCCAGGGTGGAGACCCTGACGCAGTATATAACACAGATAAGTTAAAGGTATCTGATACAATAACAGAGGTGTGTGCAGATAGCGATGGATACATCCAGTCAATCCAGTCTGAGCTATAGGAAAATCTTCAATGATTCTTGGAGGCGGAAGGGCAGCCAAGGATGATGTGATTGATTTATCAGTTGGAGTTGTGCTTTCTAAGAAAATAGGCGACAAAGTCAGCAAAGGTGATGTGATTGCAAGAATTTACTGTGATAATGCAGAAAAGACTAAAGAAGCAGAAACAATGATTAAGGATGCGTATACATTTTCGCGAGAATTTGTCGAAAAAAATGTACTTATTAAGGGAATAGTTGGTTAATAGTTGTAAATAATTGGATTTTGTGGTATTATAAACACCAAACGGGGCTTTGCCCTAGGTTTGTGAATTGAAAAGGAGAGTTACGATGGAAGTAAGACAGGGTGCTAACGCAAGAGATGTAAAGGGTTATGATACAGAAAGACTGAGAAATGATTTTCTTATCCAGAATCTTTTCCCAGCTGATGATTTTAAGCTTGTTTACAGCCAGATTGATCGTATTATCGTAGGCGGATGTATGCCGGTTAATAAGGAACTTACACTTGAGGCAGGTTCTGAGCTTAAGGCAGCATATTTCCTTGAGAGACGTGAGATGGGTATCTTTAATGTAGGTGGCAACGGTTCAGTTATCGTTGATGGTACAGAATATAAGTTTAAATATAGAGATGGTCTTTATATTGGTATGGGCTCTAAGGAGATTAAGTTCAAGAGCGAGGATTCTTCTAAGCCAGCTAAGTTCTACTTTAACTCAACACCAGCACATAAGACATATCCTACTGTATTCATTGATCCAGAAAAGGATATCAAGGATGAGTTCAAGCTTCAGCTTGGTTCTGTAGAAGGATGCAATAAGCGTCTTAACAGAAAGTATATTTTACCAGGTCAGGTTGAGACATGCCAGTTAGAGATGGGTATCACAACTCTTGAGCCAGGAAGCGTATGGAATACAATGCCATGTCATACACATGACAGACGAATGGAAGTTTATTTCTACTTCGAGATTCCAGAAGAAGATATTGTTGTTCACTATATGGGTGAGCCAACAGAGACTCGTCATATCATCATGAGAAGTGAAGAAGCAGTTATTTCACCAAGCTGGTCAATTCATTCAGCATCAGCTACACATGCATATGCATTTATCTGGGGAATGGCTGGAGAAAACCAGGATTTCGATGATATGGACTGGGTAGACATGAAGGATTTAAAGTAATCCGTCAGTACATATTTTACTAAGGAATGTAACCTGTAGAGGTTTCATTTATAAATTATTAATTGGAAAAGGAGAATTAAAATGTCAGTTAATTTTTCACTTGAAGGTAAGATTGCATTTGTAACTGGTGCATCATATGGTATCGGCTTCGCTATCGCTAGTGGTATGGCTAAGGCTGGTGCAAAAATCGTTTTCAACGATATTAAGCAGGAATTAGTAGATAAGGGATTAGCAGCTTATAAGGAAGCTGGTATCGACGCTCACGGATATGTTTGCGACGTTACTAACGAAGAAGCTGTTAACGCTACTGTAGAGAAGATCACAAAGGAAGTTGGACCAATCGATATCCTCGTAAACAACGCTGGTATCATTAAGAGAATTCCTATGTGCGAGATGACAGCTGCTGAGTTCAGACAGGTTATCGACGTAGATCTTAACGCACCATTTATCGTATCAAAGGCAGTAATTCCTTCAATGATCGAAAGAGGACATGGTAAGATCATCAACATCTGCTCAATGATGTCAGAATTAGGCCGTGAGACAGTATCAGCTTACGCTGCTGCTAAGGGTGGTCTTAAGATGCTTACAAGAAATATTTGTTCTGAGTATGGTAAGTACAATATCCAGTGTAATGGTATTGGACCTGGTTACATCGAGACACCTCAGACAGCTCCATTAAGAGAGAGACAGCCAGATGGATCAAGACATCCATTCGACTCATTCATCGTTGCAAAGACACCAGCAGAGAGATGGTTAAAGCCAGAAGAATTAGCTGGTCCAGCTGTATTCCTTGCTTCAGAAGCATCAGATGCAGTTAACGGACATATCCTCTATGTAGATGGTGGTATCCTTGCATACATCGGCAAGCAGCCACAGTAATCGCGAACATAGATTAGCGGTGCAGATAACAATAAAGGGCTTGAGACAAGTCTACTTGTGCTCAAGCCCTTTTTGTTATCTATAGCGCGTGTGGACTGACTTGCGGTCAGGACACGACACTGCGCGAAAGTAGTGGGACGCACCTGTCCCGTCCACCAATTCCCAGCCGCAAGAGCGAAGCGAGTTGCAGCGACCGTTCCAGCACAGAGAAATTCCATTGTATATGTGGAGTTATAATCCACCTGATAAACAACCTGAAACCCTTATAAAACAAAACTTGTAATTATGACAATTAATGATAAAATCAAGTAAAAGGGGGATATGCACATGTCAATATTTAAAAAGAACACAACCAAGAAAGAGATAGAAACATCACTCAATGAAATCCAGATTAATCTTGAGAATAATTATAAGGATTTAGCAATTAAGGCGTTCAAAGAATCATCAGAGCTAGTTGAACGGTATCATAATGAGTCTTTGATTGATGAGAAAGCGTATGGTAAATATAAAGGACAGCTTGCTGTATTTGCAAAGAGAATGGAAGGCTACAGTCACAGACTGAATGTGAAATATTAAAAAGTATTTTTAATTGGGTTTGCATTGATGTGTTTTGTTGCTATTGCAGGTTGTAAGACAAAACCGCCAAAGGTTGCACATCCATATGTGCAGGAGTATGTGGCTGGCAGAGAGCATGGCAATGTAAAAGTACAGGATTTTCTTAATCATGGAGAAGAATTTGCAATTGGGGCAGATGAAAATGGAAAAGCGGTATTTAAAGACCCTCAGAAAGCATTTGAGGCGTTAGTAAGGGATTATTCAGATGGTATTAATCTGATTAGGGATGAGTACAAGCTTGGACCAATCACTCCAAGAAATTTTTATGATTATATGACATATGGCTGGCAGGTTAATACTGGCACAGAAGAAAGCAAGAATCAGGCTGCTTTTGTGACTCGGGTTTTAGATATATATGAGAATAGTTATGATTTTGATAAATAGAATATGTTTTAATATAATAACCGCACCGCGTTTGACGGTGCGGTTATTCGTTAATCCACAACCCTTATAGTACTAATCACAGGCTGTTTACTCTTATCTGTAATCACACCATTCTGATTAGTGTCAGTGCAGTCTTTACATATCTTATCGACAATGTCCATGCCGCTCGTGACAGTTCCGAAAGCTGCGTATTGTCCGTCAAGGCTTGGAGTGTCCTTTTGCATAATGAAAAACTGAGAACTTGCAGAATTATTAGCAGAAGAGCGTGCCATAGATATAGTGCCTCTTATATGGCTTATATTATTCTGGACGCCATTTGACTTGAATTCACCCTTGATTTTCTCAGAAGAGCCACCAGTTCCGTCACCATTAGGGTCTCCACCCTGAATCATAAATCCATCAATTACGCGATGAAAAGTCAGACCGTTATAAAATCCTGAATTGGCAAGATTAATAAAATTAGTAACAGTAATTGGGGCAGTATCTGCATCAAGTTCTACCTCAATAGTTCCATAGTTACTAACATCGATACATATGTGATGCTTTCCTGACATAAGATCAGCTTGATTTTCTGTGGCGGAATTGTTGGTATTATTGTTGCCACAGCCAGTTAATAATACTCCCAGACATAAGATTAATCCGCATAAAACGGCAAAAAAACGTTTCATATATAGTCCTCCATGTGATTAAATTATGATATTCTATAGCATTATACCACCTTTTTGATAATTTTTTTGTCGAATTTAATAAAACAGTAGAATTTAATAAATGTTTAGTGTATAATATCATAGATAAAAATTAAATTATAACAATATGAATGGAGAGAAGATGAGTAAGGTAAAAGATAACACAGTAGATGATGAAATTGATATAATGGGGTTACTGCAAGCCATTCTTTACAGATGGTGGATTGTACTTATCGCTGCAATTACCGGCTTCGCTATTGCTCTTGCAACAACAGTTTTTTTGATTACACCTAAGTATTCAGCAACATCCATGATATACATGAGGGGAAGTGGTAATACAATTGCATCTTTAGCGGATTTACAGATTGGTTCAGAGCTTACCAATGATTATCAGATAATTTTCACAAGTAGAACATTACTTACAAAGACTATCAAAGAATTAAATCTTGATATGAGTTATGGACAGTTGAAGTCAATGATATCAATCAGCAATCCATCAGACACACGTATTTTACAGGTTACAGTTACATGTGATGATCCTGATCTTGCATGCTCACTTACTAACAGCATTGTTACTAATGGTATGCAGGCTGCAGAAGAGATTGACTCTAAAGAGCCATATGTGATTGACAGAGCTATTGTACAGAATAATCCGGTTAGTCCTAATCTTACTAAGAATGTAGCTATCGGAGCATTAGTTGGAGCACTTTTAAGTGCAATATTTATAGCTGTAAGATATATGCTGAATGATTCATTACAGTCAACAGCTGATATTGAGAAATATCTTGAACTTCCTGTATTATGCTCTATACCAGAGAATAAGAACTGTGTATATGAACTTGAGACAAGAACCTCTAAGAAGAAACGGAGATAGCAATGTTGAATAATAACGTAACTGAAAAGAAAACTAAAGATAATATAGTTGAATTACATATTAAAGATCCTGGATTCTCAGTAACAGAAGCGTTCAATACACTTCGTACTAATATAATGTTTTCAGGAGAGAATATTAAGACTGTTATGGTAACAAGTACTAATCCTGCTGAAGGAAAAAGTTTTGTTGCAATGCAGCTTGCTAAAAGTTTTGCTGATATTAATAAGAAAGTAGTATACATTGATTGTGACTTAAGAAAGTCAGTAACTCTTTCAAGATATAAAATCAGAGGTAAACGTGTTGGTCTTACAGAGTACATAACAGGTCAGAAGTCGCAGCTTATATATGAAACTAACATTCCTAATTTAGCTGTTATATTAAGTGGTCATGTTGTACCTAACCCAATTGAACTTATGGAGTCTAAGAAATTTGATGACTTACTTTCTGTATTAAGAGAAAGATTTGATTATGTAATAATTGATTCACCACCAGTTGGAAGTGTTGTTGATGCATGTGTAATCGCACCTAAGGTTGATGGTACTGTTATGGTAGTCAGATCAGATGCAGTTGGAAGAAGTCATGCAATTCAGGCTAAGAAACAGCTTGAGAAGAGCAAAGGTAGAATTTTGGGTGTAGCACTTAACGGAGTAGGAACTCATAAGGGTTCATACTATTATAAGAATGATGCTTCTTATTATGGAGAATACTACAATGAAGAACAGTCAGAAGAGAAACCAAAAGACAAGTAAATACATTAAGATAGCAGTGTTATGTGTATCTTTCATAGTTATTATATGTATGATGTTTTTTATATATAATGATATGAAGGATAAGAAACATCATACAGTTTATGATTCTGCAGATAATAAAGAGTATTCATCAATTGAAGTTGATGGAAAGGACTATAATTATAATACAGGATTGATTAATATTTTATTTATTGGTTTCGATTCATCTGCTGACATAGAATCGCTGGAAGCAAAGAACAGTAATACGGGAGAGAACGGCAGAGCGGACAGCATATATGTTCTTTCATTAGACAGGCGAAACAAGACAATGCAGATACTTGCATTGTCGAGGGATACAATGACTGATATAGAAGTCACTGATGCATCTGGTCAGGTAGTCGGATGGGGAAAAGACCATCTGGCGTTCGCATATTCATATGGTGATGGTAAAGATAAAAGCTGCCGCCTTATGTCTGATGCAGTATCTAATCTTGTTAATAACATTCCTATAGTATATTATTGTGCAGCTAATATTAATTCGCTTGGAACACTTATTAATATAGTAGGGAGTGTTGAAGTTCAGGTTCCTAATGATGACTTGAAACAATTTGGACCTGAATATGAAAAAGGACAGACACTTATTGTTGATGAATCTAATATAGAAAGATTTGTACGATTCAGAGATATCGGAACAGATTTTTCTAATGAAGGAAGAATGGAGCGACAGAAAGTTTTTCTTGAAGCTTATATGAATAAGTTCAAGCAGCTTGCCAAAGATGAAGCAACAATTGTTAAGACAACCAAAATGCTTAGTACACTTGTTACTAACATTTCAGTTGGTGAATTGAATGATTTTATTTCTTTATATGCTGAATCAAGTTTTGATATAAATTCAGATTATTATAAGCCTTCTGGTGAAAATAAGACAGGACAGGCTCATGATGAATTTTACATTGATGAGAAAGCTTTTCAGAAGTTGATTCTGAAGATGTTCTATATGGACTCTTCATTATCATAAATTTTATGCGGATTTGTCATACGCATAAACTATAAATGAGAAAAGGAGGAAATATAAAATGACAAAGAAATTATTATCGGCTGCTATTACTGCAGTTGCTGCTATAACATTAATGACAGCTACTGTATTTGCAGCACCTAGTGTTAGTGATACACAGGAAGTTATATCAAGTGATAGTACATCAGAAGTTACTGTTAATGGTAAGACTGTTACAGTTAACGATGCTGTAACATCAGGAGATATTAAGCTTGTGTTCTCTAGTGCAACAGAAGCAGAACTTAATAAGGTAGGTGTACAGAGTAGCACTATTAATGATATCTTATCTATTAATGGTGGAGATTTAGATAAGCTTACTTCAGTTCTTAACAGTGCTGTTGCTAAAACTGCTGATGCAAAGATAGACACTAAGTCATTATCACTTCTTGCTAATATCAGGGATTTATCTTACAAGACTAATTCTGGTGAAATCGTAAAGGATGCTAAGAATGTATCTGTTACATGGAAAGCACCTCTTACATCTGGTATGACTGTTGATAATGTCAGAGTCCTTCACTTCAGTTGTGTATCTAATCAGTGGGAACTTATTAAGCCAAATGCTGTTGATTCTTCAGCAGGAACCATTACAGCATTCTTTTCAGATCTTTCTCCAGTAGCTATTGTTTATGTTAATGACAATAATGCAGGAAGCGGATCTACAGAGAATAATGGCTCAGTTCAGACAGGTGATGCAAGTCATGTTGCTGTTTACACAGCTATATTAGCTGGCGCAGCACTTGCTGTATTAGTTTGTATTGGAAAGAGAAAAAGAGCTAATTAGTTTCTTTTTGTAAGGGCAGATTTATCTTAGGATAATCTGCTCTTATTTTTTTGCGATTTTTAATCATAAACTTTTAATATCAAAATATATATGCTATAATATTTATATAAAACTATGAAAGGTGAATAATTGAACAATGAGACTTGAAGTAAAAAATCTTACTAAATCATTTGGTGAGAAAGAAGTCCTTCATGGAATTTCATTTAATGTTGAGGGTGGTAAAGCTTTAGGACTTCTTGGTCGTAATGGTGCAGGTAAGACAACAACTATAAGAATTATTATGGATGTATTTCATGCTAACTCAGGAGAAGTTATTCTTGATGGTATGAAATTTAATCCTAAGGAACATCTGATAGGATATCTGCCAGAAGAGAGAGGATTGTATCCTAAGAAAAAGGTAGCAGAGCAGCTATATATCTTGGAAGATTAAGAGGTCTGTCTAAAGCAGAAGCTAAGAAGAATACTGACAAATGGCTTGCAAGGCTTCATGTATCACAGTATGCAGATGTAAAGCTGGAAACTCTTAGCAAAGGTAACCAGCAAAAGGTACAGCTTGCATCAACACTTGTATGTGAACCGGAGATTGTTATATTAGATGAGCCGTTCAGCGGACTTGACCCGGTTAATTCCAAGATATTACAGGATGTTGTAACTGAACTTATAGAAGAGGGCAGAATAGTAATATTCTCAAGCCATCAGATGAGCTATGTTGAAGAATTTTGTGAAGAGATTGCAATAATTAATAATGGAGAGATTTCACTGTCAGGTAATCTTGCAGATATCAAAGCTGAATATGGTAAGAACCAGCTTATAATATCGGCAGTTGGAATGGAAGCAGATGAACTGGCTGAGAAACTTCTGGGTGAATGTACAGATATATTAGCTGTAACTGGAATACATAAAGATTGCGTAATCGTAAAGAACATACATGAACTTTCAAGAAATGAGCTTCTTCAATCTGTTATGCGAATAGGTGTTGAAATATCAGCTTTTGACAGCTACAGACCGTCGCTTAATGATATATTTGTTAAAGCTGTAGGAGGTGACAGATAATGAAGAAATTCGGAGTTATATTCCAGTACGAGATAATGAATTATCTTAAAAATAAAAGTTTTATGATTTCTACAATCGTTATAGCTGTTCTTGCTGCAGTGATATTGTTTCTTCCAAGCATATTTGATATGTCATCAATTCTTGGAATTAACAAAGATGATGCAGATAATATATCATCAGATAATACAGAGATTACAGATGTTATTACAATCTATGATGAGAAAGATATATTTGCAGAAACTGGAATTATTGAAGGTGTATTCACAGATGCTAATATTACATATGTTTCATCAAGGGATGCACTTATAAAGAAAGTTCAAGATGATGAAAATGTTATTGCTGGCTTCGTTATAAAGAATGAAATGGAGTTTGAATATGTTGTTAATAATAGTGATATGTATGACAGCATGACTGCAAGATTCACACATGCAATGCAGCTGCTCAGCCAGTATAATTACTGTAAAGACAATAACCTTGATATGACAGAAATTGAGAAAGCATTTAATCCGGTTATCAGTTCTGAAACAACTGTACTTGGAAAAGACATGATGAGTAATTATTGGTATTGTTATGCACTTATCATTATTGTGTTTATGGTTATTATTCTGTATGGAGTAATGGTTGCGACATCTGTTACGCAGGAAAAATCTAACAGAACAATTGAACTTCTTGTAACAAGTGCCGATACCAATAGTCTTTTCTTCGGAAAAGTACTCGCAGGTACATTTGCAGCAATTGTGCAGGTTGGAATTGTATTTGCTGTAGTGCTTGGAAGTTATAAGATTAACAGAGATTCATGGGGCGGGTTATTTGATAAAATATTTAATATTCCATCAGATGTTCTTATTACATTTGCATTCTTTGGACTTGGTGGATTGTTATTCTATGAATTCATATATGGAGCAATGGGTGCACTTGTGTCTAAAACAGAGGATATCAATAAGAGTGCCGGAAGCGTGCAGTTCGTTATCATGATTGTATATTTCATAGGAATATTCCAGCTCAATAATATAGATGGCGTTCTTATGAAAGTGCTTTCATTCCTGCCTATAAGCTCATATAGTGCAATGTTTGCAAGAGTGGCACTTGGCAGTGTAGGCTTTGTGGAGATAGCTGTATCTTATGTTATTCTTATTGCAAGTATAATAGCAGTAGGAATATTAGGCTCTAAGATATACAGAATGGGAACATTAAGATATGGTAATCCAATTACATTAAGAAATGCATTTAAGAATCTTAAGCATGAGTAAAATAAGGCGGCAAACCGGTAATGGTAAGCCGCCTTTATTAATTAGTTATTAAAATTTAACTTTATAATTTAACTGTTTCGCCGCCTTTTACTTCAATAATAGTGTCGTTATTAACAGCAAGCCATACTGATTTTACAGATGGATTATGTACATATTCATTATCAGAAAAGAATTCAAGTCTGTCAAATAATTCATTGTATTCAACGATTTCTGAATTAGTTGCATACCAGATATCATCACGGTTAGCAATCATCTCGCAGAAATTTTCTATGACTTCCCAGTTGTTATTGCGTTCAAATTCATAGCTATGACCCCATACATACATCATATAAAGATACTGTTTCTTAGTAAGTGCCATGAACTTTTTACCAAAATCAATAAGGTTATGATTGTGATGGCAGGTTGGAACCCATCTCATATAATCATCAGGCATAAAGAAACCGTTCTCATCACCGATAGGGATAGGTCCATCCGCACTGGAAGCGTAATTCTCGGCAGCCTTGGTAGCAGCATATCTGTCGTTGGTTACGCGCGCATATTTGATTCCAACTGACTTTGCAATATCAACGATGCGGCTGTCAAAAGAACCATTAGGATAAGCAAAACCTGTTATTGGGCGATGGAATATTTTTTCTAGATTATTCTTATCTTCAAGAATCTCTCTAATAACAGCATAATCATTGAGCCTTATCATAGTGGGATGTGTAAATGTGTGAACAGCAATATCATGACCAGCATAAAGCTCTGGCCATTCTTCCTGAGGGATTCTTATTGCTGGATCAATAATACCAGTATTAAGATTAAATGTTGCCTTAAGATTATATTTGTTAAAAAGTTTTACAAGACGTCTGTCTTCAATCTTTCCATCATCATAGCTAAATGTAAGAACCTTGAACTTTCCACCTGGGAATACTTTATATATTTTATTCATAATTATTGTCTCCATAGTTAATTGGTTAATAAAATTCAATTTGATATTATATAACACAATTATAGATATGTCATGTGTTTTTAAACAAAAATATGATAAATTATGGAACTATTTATATATTTTTTGAATTTTATTTGAAAATATGACTGCTTGATAATACTTTGTTCAGCTTTTAGATATATACTATCATAAAATATATTATTAATGTACAGATTAATGCTTCCGTATATTTGCTCTGAATTAACAGGAGCTGGAAGAGTTTCAGGCAGATTAATTTCATAAGTAACAGAATCATCACCGCAAGTAAGAAATTCAACATACCTATCAGGAATAAGACGGCAATAATTACGTTTTCCATTGGTAACAGGTACATAGAATACGAATTGATAATTAAAATACCGTTCTTTGTAATATTTTTTGCCGAGTGCTATAAGATAATTAGCATCACTCCATTTGTAATTCTTATTAGGTGGCCAGCCACATGCAAGCAGGGCGATACACAGTGTCCGGTTTTTGTCTTTGTATGCACATACATAACAGTATCCTGCTTTGTTGGTGAAACCTGTTTTACCAGAGATAATTCCTTCATCAGGATTTAAAAGTCTGTTTTTGTTGTTTAGCTGATAATGGTATCTGCCTGTTGTGTCTGAAAATGTTTTAGAAACAGTCTGTGTTATATATAAAAAATCCTGATTATTAATACAATATGCCATGGTTTTTGCAAGGTCATATGCTGTTGTATGATGAAAACTATAATTATCCTCGGCATCAAGACCATTAGGTGTTATGTAATATGTGTCAGATAAGAGAATATCATCCGCTTTTTCATTCATAAGGCCGGTAAATATATGTACAAGTATTTCACTTTGTTCATGGCTAATCTCAGAAAGAAATGAGGAATCGTAATTATAATTAGTGATAAATGGAGTTTCAGACCTTAAAGAAGGATTTTTACATAGTAAGTAATAAGCAGTATTTTCAGCAATTATTACAGCTGAATCATTATGTGATTCAAGCATAAGTGAGTAGTATAGGTCGTTAATTATGAATTGCTCACCAGTTACGGCATTAAGCTGTACATCAGGCATGGAAGCTGCGTAGGCGGAAGTTGTTGCAACAAAATTTATGTCACAGTTTTCCAAAGCAATAATAAGAGTCATGATTTTCGTCGTGCTTGCCATACTGACAGCAGTATTTTCGTTATTACCAAATAGAATCCGTCCGGAATCAGCATCAATAAGGACGGCATATTTTGCATACAAACCTGCTGCATTAGCATTTACGGGGGTTAATATACTGCATATTAAAAACAATATTATTGATATAAATATGGAAAAATATTTTGATGACTTCATAGAAATTTAATAATATATCTTTGTATGATTATATTAAAATGCTTTGATATTATGAGTGATTTAAGGTATTATTTAGATAGATATTTATACGTGGAATAATTGACGCTTAAACTTTGCAAGGAGGAATTATGGCATATATTGAATTTAATGATGTAAAGAAAATATATAAAATGGGTGATGTTAAAATCAGGGCACTTAATGGTGCAAGTTTTCAGATTAATGAAGGAGAATTTGCTGTTGTATTAGGACCTAGTGGTGCAGGAAAGAGTACTATTCTTAACATTCTTGGAGGAATGGATACATGTACTACAGGGGAAATAACTGTAGATGGAAAAAGAATTGACAAGTACAATTCAAGACAGCTTACAGCATACAGAAGATATGATATCGGATTCGTATTCCAGTTCTATAATCTTGTACAGAATCTTACCGTCAGAGAAAATGTTGAACTGGCAACGCAGATATGTAAAGACCCTCTTGATATTGTTAAAACAATAGAAGCTGTGGGATTATCTGACAGAATAAAGAATTTCCCTTCGCAGTTATCAGGTGGTGAACAGCAGAGAGTTGCCATTGCAAGAGCACTTGCAAAGAATCCTAAGATGCTTTTATGCGATGAACCAACAGGTGCACTTGATATTAATACAGGAAAAAACATTCTTAAGCTTTTAAGTGATATGTGTAGGAAGAATGGAATTACTGTTGTCGTTATAACACATAACCAGGCAATTTCAGCAATGGGAGATAAAGTTATTAAGGTAAAGAATGGTATCGTGGACAGTGTTGTTATTAATGACAATCCTGTTTCAGTAGACGAGATAGACTGGTAATACTATGGAGGCTTGCACAATATGGGAAAATCAGTATGGAAAGATCTCTTTCGTGAGATTAAGAGAACATTTGGAAGATTTATAGCTATATTTGCAATTGTTGCTATCGGAGTAGCGTTTTTTGCAGGAGTAACAGCATCTTCTAATGATATGAAGAATTCAACAGATCACTATTATGATGATTATAATATGAGTGATTTAAGACTTTTATCATCAATAGGTTTTAATGAAGATGATATTAATGCAATAAGAGAAGTTCAAGGTGTTAAAGGAATATGTCCTGCGTATTCACAGGATGCAGTTATCAGGAAAGACAGCATAGAGACAGCTGTACATATAATGTCAGTACCCGTTAATACAGACAGAGATAATAAAGATTATATTAACCAGTTACGAATCAAGGAAGGACGGCTTCCTGAAAAGAGCGGTGAATGTGTTGTAAGGTATGAAGACACCAAGGACAACTTTTCTATTGGAGATACAATTAAGCTTTCATCTGGAACACAGGATGATATTAATGACAGTCTTAAAGATTCAGAGTATACAGTTGTAGGAACTGTATACACACCTTACTATGTATCGTATGACCTTGGAACTACTAATGTGGGCAGCGGCAGGATTAATTATCTTATGTATATTACAGAAGATGAATTTATGTCCGATTATTACAATGAGATATTTGCTACTGTAGATGGTGCAAAAGAACTTGATACATATGGAACTGAGTATAAAGACCTCGTTAAAGAAACAGCAGACAGAATAGATGATATTTCGCAGAACAGGATTGACGAAAGAAAAGATGCAATTCTTTCTATGTATGATGAGGCTGTTGTGGAAGCTAAAGAAACTGCTCAAGCTGCAATATACCAGCATGTTGTAGAATCACTTACAGAACAATACAGTAATTATTTTATTGGAATGGATGTTTCTGATATTATTGAGCCATATATTCAGCCAGCATATGAGAAAGCACTTGAATCTTATGATTTCAGCAGCATTGAAGCTCAGGCTAAGGAAGATTTTGAATCTAAATATGGTGACAGCGACGACTGGAAATGGTATGAGCTTACAAGACAGGAACAGTATTCTTTTAAAGATTATGAATCCAGTGCAGACAGGATGAAAGCTATTGCCACAGTTTTTCCAATATTCTTTATAGTTGTATCTGCTCTTGTCTGTCTTACAACAATGACAAGAATGGTAGAAGAGGAAAGGGGACTTATAGGAACATATAAAGCACTAGGATACAGTAAAAAGGTGATTGCATTCAAATATATTGCATATGCATTAATTGCTTCAGTTACTGGAGGAATAGCAGGCTGCATCATAGGTCTTAAACTTTTTCCGCTTGTAATATATGATTCTTGGAATATAATATACCAGCTTCCGCCAATAGTGTACGACAGCCACATTCTTCTTTCAATTATAGCCATTACAAGCATGGTTTTAGTAACGGTTATAGCAGCTCTTTTTTCATGCTACAGTGAGTTAGAAGAAGTTCCATCAGAGCTTATGCGGCCGAAAGCACCTAAGAGTGGTAAGAAAATCCTTCTTGAGCATATTACATTTATATGGAAACACATGTCATTCACAATGAAGGTTACTATGCGTAATCTGTTTCTGTATAAGAAAAGATTTCTTATGACTGTTGTAGGAATTGCAGGATGTACAGCACTTATGACAGCAGGCTTTGGTATTAAGAACAGTATTGAATGTCTTATCCATAACCAGTACGGTGAGCTTATACATTATGACAGCGTTGCCACATTTACAGATGGGGTTACAAAGGAGGAAATAGATAATCTAAAAGATGACATGTCAGCAGACGGACACATTGATAATTTTCTATTAAACTGTGGTTATTCTGATGATGTTAAGAGCAGTGAAGATACAGAAACTGCAGAATATGTCATAGTTGATGATAAGAATGCATTTAAAGATTATGTGACATTAAGAACAAGAAGAAAACATAATGATGTGGTTCTTGGAGATTCAGGTGTTGTTATCACTGAAAAGCTCTCTAAAGATTTAGGGGTAAAGAAAGGTGATAAGATTACAGTAACATCATCCACTGGAAAGCAGACAGAGGCTGTTGTATCAGGTATTACAGAAATGTATGTTAATCATTATATATATATAAGTACAGAGTATTACAATGAACTTTTTGGAAATGTTCCTGATAACAACAGGGTGCTTATAAAGATTAACGGAGATGTAAGCAAAACTGAAAGTTATATGGGAGATGAATACCTTACAAGAGATTATATTAAGGGTGTGAGCTTCCTTAATGCTAATGTCACACGATTTGAAAATATGATACAGTCACTTGACCTGGTAACATGGGTACTTATCATATCAGCAGGTCTGCTTGCATTTGTTGTGTTATATAATCTAACAAATGTTAACATATCGGAGAGAAGAAGAGAAATTGCAACAATTAAGGTTCTTGGTTTCTTTGACCCGGAGGTGGGCATGTATGTGTATCGTGAGAATATATTCCTGACACTAATCGGTGGTGCGTTCGGAATATTCTTCGGAAGACTTCTTCATATATACATAATGCTTACTGTAGAGATGGATGCAATAATGTTTGGATATGCCATTAAGCCAGTATCATATATATATTCATATCTTATAACACTGATTTTCTCAGTTGTAGTTAATCTGGCCATGTATGGAAAGTTAAAGAAACTTCCTATGGTCGAATCTTTAAAGTCAGTAGAATAAAACGGACAGCCCTTTCATATATTGTGAAAAACAATAGTGAAGGGGCTTGTTTTTGTATGACGAATCACTCTATAAAATCCTCCCGGATGAATTAATTAAAGACATTGGAATATATGCAGGATTACAGCATGTCAGGGAAATACGTCTGCGTATAGGAAGACTGCCTGCTGCCATATGTGATAATGGTGAATATATGGGAACCAGACCTGTAGATGAACATATGATAACAAGAATACTGTCAATAGCAACTAAGTATTCATCTTATGCATATGAATCCTGCATGGCAAATGGATTTCTGACAATCAAAGGCGGACACAGAATAGGACTTGGTGGACAGGTTATATGGGAGAATGGCAAGGTAAAGAATTTCTCACATGTCACATTCCTGTGTATAAGAATTGCTAAACAGATAAAGGGCTGTGCTGATAATATAATGGATGAGCTTTTAAAAGACGGGTTAAAGCACACTATTATAATATCACCACCAGGCTTTGGGAAAACAACACTGCTTAGAGACATAATAAGACAGTTGGCTGATAAACATAGGAAAAATGTAGCTTTAATTGACGAACGATGTGAAATAGCGGCGTGCGTCAATGGAGTTCCATGTAATGATATTGGCTGCAGGACAGATGTTTTAGATGGCTGTAATAAACTTACAGGAGTATATATGGCTGTTCGCTCGCTGAGTCCTCAGGTTGTAGCAATGGATGAGATTGGTGGGGAAGATGATATTAAAGCTGTAAAATACTGCATTAAAAGTGGCTGCGCTGTAATAGGAACTGCACATGGAAGCGGTATATATGATACAGATGAAAGACTTGCATGTCTTTTCGGAAAAAATGGATTTAAGAGAGCTGTAATATTGGAAAAATATGGGGAGGCAGGAAAATGTCTGGATATATAGGCGGGATATTAATACTTTCAGGCTGTTTTATGTATGGGCTTTCATACAGCCAGAGATTAAAAAACAGAATAACAATATTAAAAGACATGATAAGAATGCTTTCTGTAATGAACAATCATATAGGATATTCACTTATAGATATGACACAGATATTTGAACGCCTTGGAGATTTTGACATGTGTTCATATGTCAGGGATTTTACCGGATACATATGCGAAGCATTGAATAAATCGGACATTGATACATTTGCATTGATATGGAATGAGGCTGCTGATAAAGCATTTGCAGAAATACTTGGCAAAAGACAGCTGGAGATTATAAAAGAGGCAGGTTCTATAAGCACATTTATTGACAAGGACAGTCAGATAAAACTTATACAGTCTGTTGTGTGTGAACTTAATGAGGAACTTGATGTGGTTAAGACCAATGCGGCAGGAAAGATGAAGGCTTATATCGTTACAGGAATATCAGCAGGACTTATACTTGTGATTGTACTTATATGAATCGGAGGTGAAGTATGGAGGTAAGCATAATATTCAAGATTGCGGCGGTAGGCATAGTTGTTTCAATACTTAACCAGATACTAAAGCATAATGGAAGAGATGACCAGGCAGCGCTTACCGCACTGGCAGGACTTCTTATTGTCATCTACTGGATATTACCTTATATACTTGAATTGTTTACTACCATGAAGAAGCTTTTTGAATTGTGATAGGGGGGTGGTACATATTAATGTGTTGTCGCTTTCAGTGTGTGCAGTTACAGGTGTGATTCTTGCTCTGGTTTTGAAAAGTACAGGCTCTTCAATGGGAAACTTTGTATCAATTGTTCTGTGTGTAGGAATCGCAATGCTTGTATTTAACGGGCTTATATCCGTGTACACAAGAATCAATATGTTTACTGCCGGTATCAATCAGGAATATATAAAGCTGATAGTCAAAGTTATAGGTATATCGTATGTAACAGAAATATCATCAAATATATGTAAAGAAAATGGATTTGCCGCACTTGCGTCAGCTATGGAAATATACGCCAGAATTTCTGTTGCAGGCTTATGCATACCGGTTATAGTAACACTTTTTGAAATTGTTTCAGAGGGAATTGTCTGACTAAGAAAATAATTGCCTTTATGATAGCGTTTCTGGCGGTGCTCATCATACAGAAGACATATATATATGCACAGGATGAGAATACATTTAATTATGATTCGCTGATAGATGAAGCAGATTACAGTGGCATAGACAGTACGCTTGATGATTATGGCTGGCAGGGTACATCTTTTAAAGAACTTGTCAGGTCTGTTGCCAGTTCGGACACTAACATAGGCTTTAACTTTACCGGCACAGTGACAGAAGCAATAATTGCCAACAGAACAGTTCTGGTACAGATATTACTTTTATCTATATGTGCAATGTTTCTTACTGTTCTTGATAAAAATGCATCTGATTCAGCGATGCTTTTTATATCATTCATTCTTATGACGCTGATAGTTGCAGTATTTATTAATGCTGCAAGGACAGGATATGAATGTGTTCAGATGTCAATTGATATATACAAAGCCCTCTGTCCGGTATTTTTTCCAGCAGTTGCATATTCGTGTGGGGCATCAAGTGCTGCAGCGTATTATGAGATAATTCTTTTTCTTATGTATATAGTCAATGTTCTTGTGAAAAATGTTCTTATGAGAGCTGATTATATATATATGATATTAGGCATGTTTGATACATTTAGTGAAAAAGATAAGTTTAACAAAATGTGCCAGCTTATAACAAAGATTATAAAACTGTCAGAAAAAGGAATGCTTATGTTTTTTCTGGGACTTAATGGGATAAAAAGTCTTATTCTTCCATTAAGCGACTCGCTTAAAATGTCCGTTTTATTCAAAGCTGTTTCTATGATTCCTGGCATTGGAAACAGTGCACAGACTGTATCTAAGACAATTGTAGGGTCTGCTGTGCTTGTTAAGAATTCTATTGGTGTGGCTGCGGTTATTGTTATGGCTGTAACAATAGGAATTCCGATTCTCAAACTTGTTGTCATGGCGTTCTTATATCAGATTCTTGGAGCAGTATTAGAACCTGTGGCAGACAGCCGTATAGTCAAAGCAGTTCTTGTTCTGTCAGAAAGCCTTGAGAATATGATATATATGATTGCTGTCACAGTTGTTCTTATGTGCCTTACAATGGCAATTATATGCTTTGCAACTAATATTAATCTATATGTTTAAATGTGGTAACGTGCAATGACAGGTATTATTAATTGGTTTAAAACAATATTTATTCTTGAAATCACAGGAGAGATTGCACTAAAGCTTGTGCCACTAAAGTATAAGGAATTCATAGCATTTGTAATGAAACTGATACTTGTAACGGCGATAATAATTCCGCTGCTTAATATTAAGAATGCGGATATAAGTGAGATTACAGATGGCATAAGTAATGGACTTAAAACATATTCTAAGGAGAACGATAATGTCTCACAGGCTTTATATAATATTGCAGACAAGAAAACGGCTGAAAAAATTATAAGCTCAGATATTAATAGCACAGCAGCTTCTTATGGTCTGGAAGCTGTTTATGTAAAATGCAGCTTCACATCAGACATGACAGCGGTCAGTATGATAAATGTATATGTTAAAGATAACAGCATTGCAGGCAATGATAATATTGGCAGATTAAGAACAGATATAGCTGACAGGTATGGAGTATCTGTAGAACAGGTAGATATCAGGGAGGCAGGCGAAAGTGGATAATGATGGTAAAAATGAAGCATTTTTTACAGGATTACTGAATAAAACAAGGAAAGATAAAATATTTATAGTAATACTGGCAGGGATACTTATGATGGTGATTGCAATGCCAACAAAAAGTTCATCTGCAAAAAGTTATACATCAGGTCCGGTTATATCCTCCAACTCAGATGATTATGAAAAAAATCTTGGGGAAGAATTGCAGCAGATGCTTGAAAATACTGATGGTGTTGGAAAAGTTAAAGTTCTTCTTAAGACCACGGATGATAAAGAAGTTATAGGAGTATTAGTTGTATGTGAGGGAGGTGATGACAAGAATCTTGTAGCATATATTACGGATGCGATAAATGGCCTTTTAGGTGTTCCTGTACATAAAATTAAAGTGATGAAAATGTCGGAATAATTATTTTGGAGGCAGTTTTGAAAAGAATTAAAAAGAATCATATTATAATTACGGCACTTGCTATAATGATAGCTGCTGCCGGGTATATTAATTATGCGGGTGATCTTAATAATATAATTAAAATCAAAGATAAAGAAAGTTCCGCTGTTTCTTCTGATAACGTAACAACTGATAATAATCTGGCTGATGAGGATACAGATTTTACAGATGAGCCAGGAACTGTTATACTTACATCAGCAGGAATAAAGTCGGAGGCAGTAGCCGCTGCCAGATTAAACAGGGAACAGATCAGGGCTTCAAGCCTTGAGAATCTTCAGAGTATCGTCAATGACACCAATATGACGGAGGATGCAAAGAAATCAGCTGTTGACGAGCTTGCGAAGCTTGAAGACAGTGCAGATAAAGAGACAGCTATAGAATTATTACTGTCAGCTAAGGGTTTTGATTCTTCAGTAGTTACTGTATCTGATACCAATGTGGATGCTGTTATTAATGTATCAGAGCTTTCAGATACAGATAAAGCTCAGATTGAAGATATTATTAAAAGAAAAACTGGTTTTGCTGCGGATAAGATAACAATAAATATTTGCAATAATTAGTGTTTATGTTATAATCTTTTTAACTTTGAGTTAAATATGAATATATGGAGGACGGTTATGACAAAAGAGTTTGAAGATAGAGGTACAACTTATTCTATACATGAGAATGTTAATATTGGTGAAGTTAAGGTAGCTGATGAAGTTGTAGCTATTATAGCTGGTCTTGCTGCTACAGAGGTTGAAGGTGTTGACAGCCTTGGCGGTAATATTACTAATGAAATAGTGAGCAAACTTGGAATGAAGAATCTTTCTAAGGGTGTTAAGGTAACAGTTGAAGAGTCAAGTGTCCTTGTAGATATAACACTTAATCTTAAGTATGGAACACAGATACCAGCTGTTTCAGCTAAGGTTCAGGAGAAAGTTAAGTCTGCAATAGAGACAATGACAGGACTTTCAGTTACAGAGGTCAACATTAAGGTTGCCAGTGTTAATGTAGAAAATTAAATTCAGGAGTTAAAAGATGACAAGATCTACAATGAGGGAGCATATTTTTAAGTTATTATTCAGAGCTCCTTATATCGATAACAAAGATGAGTATGATGAGCAGATTGATCTGTATTTTTCAGATGCAGATATGGTAGATGCGTCACATCTTAAGGAAGAAGAATACCAATACATCAAGAATAAGACATTAGCAATAGCAGAACTTATACCCGAACTTGATGAGAAAATTGATTCTGTATCAGAAGGATGGCCAACAAGCCGTCTTGGAAAGACGGAGCTCTCCATTATGAGACTTGCTGTGTATGAGATGCTTTATGATGAGGATATTCCTACTAATGTAGCACTCAATGAAGCTGTTGAACTTTCCAAGAAGTATGGCTCAGCAGACAGCACAGCAGCCTTTGTTAATGGTGTATTAGGTAAGTTAATCAAAGAATAATGCAGTTCTTTTGCATGTAAAGTGAGGATATATGGCTGGAGTATATACTGTAAAGCAGGTGAATTCCTATATTAAGAATATGTTTAAGCAGGATTTTCTGCTTAACTCAGTTTCTGTTAAGGGGGAGATATCTAATTGCAAGTATCATACCTCCGGTCATATTTATTTTACATTAAAAGATGCTGATGCGGCACTTTCTGTCATTATGTTTGCAAGTCAGGCTGCAAAGCTTGTATTTAAGTTAAAGGATGGAATGTCAGTTGTTGTATCAGGAAGAGTTGATGTGTTTGATGCAGCGGGTAAATATCAGTTATATGCCAATACTGTGCAACAGGAAGGTATTGGAGAACTGTACCAGAAGTTTGAACAGTTAAAACAATATTATGAGGATATGGGATACTTTGCCAGGGAATATAAAAGACCACTTCCGGCATTTACTAAAAAATTAGGTGTTGTTACATCTAAGACAGGTGCAGCAGTTCAGGATATTATGAACATTTCTAAAAGGCGTAACCCTTATATCCAGATTGTACTTTATCCTGCATATGTTCAGGGAGAGCATGCAAAGCAGTCAATTGTAAGCGGAATTACAAGACTTGATAAGATGGGGCTTGACTGTATTATAGTAGGACGAGGCGGTGGTTCAATAGAAGATTTATGGGCTTTTAATGAACCAGAGGTTGTAGAAGCAGTGTTTAACGCATCAACACCGATAATATCGGCTGTAGGTCATGAGACAGATTTTACACTTACAGATTTTGTGGCTGATATGAGAGCACCTACACCTTCTGCAGCGGCAGAGCTTGCAGTTACAGAAACAGCGGCTGTTGAGAACAGAATATATGAATATGAAAGACGGTTAAAGCAACAGATAATGTATTCATTGTCTGCAAAAAGAGACTATCTTGAAAGATTAAAGCTCCAGATGGAATATCTTAACCCTGTCAATCAGATATATGATAAAAGACAGCGGCTCATGAATATTGAAGATAAGCTGAACATGTTAATAAAAAGATGTGCGGCAGATAATAGAAACAGACTACGTCTGTATGCTCAAGACTTGAGGGCTTAAGTCCTCTAAAAAAGCTTGATATGGGCTATGGCTATATTGAGAATTCTGAAGGTAACAGAATTGTATCAGCCGGTCAGGTGTCGTCAGATGATGAAATCACAGTTTATCTTAAAGATGGAAGCATCAGATCTAAGGTTATCGAGGTAGGGAAAGTATGGCAAAAACATTAGAGCAGTCATTCGAAAGACTTGAAGAAATAATTGCACAGATGGAAAAATCAGACACAACACTTGATGCATCATTTAAAATGTATCAGGAGGGGATGAAGCTTGTTGAAAGCTGTAATAACCAGCTTGACAAGATTGAGAAACAAATCATAGTTTTGAATGATGATGGAGAAAATGACGATGAATGATTTTAAGAATGAATTGGAACAGGAAGTAGAATTTATTAATGATTTGATATCAAGATATCTTCCTGATGAGACAGGACTTGATAAAAAAATAAGAGAAGCTATGAATTACAGCGTCAATGCAGGTGGCAAAAGAGTAAGGCCTATGCTTATGCTTGAGGTGTATAAGCTGTGTGGAGGTGATGACTGTCAGGTTGTCTATCCATTTATGGCGGCTTTAGAATGTATTCATTCATATTCTCTTGTACATGATGATCTTCCGGCAATGGATAATGACGATTACAGAAGAGGAAGACTTACAACACATAAGATGTTCGGAGAGGATTTTGGAATACTTGCAGGAGACGGACTTCTTAATCTTGCTTATGAGATTATGGCTGATGCACTTATATCAGGTGAAGGAGATATGGCGGCGAAAGCTAAGGCAATGGAAGTTATTGCAAGAAAAGCAGGAATAAAAGGCATGGTTGGCGGACAGGCTGTTGATGTTGAACTTACAGGAAAAGCATTATCAGATGAACAGCTTGATTTTATATTCAGATTAAAGACAGGTGCATTGATTGAAGCTGCATTTCTTGCAGGAGCATATCTTGCAGGCTGTGATGAGAAAACGGCTGACAGATTATGCAGGGCAGCATCACTTATAGGATTTTCGTTCCAGATTAGAGATGATATACTTGATGTAACGAGTTCACTTGAGGAACTTGGAAAGCCAGTATTTTCTGATGAAAAGAATAATAAAACAACTTATGTTACTTTATATGGAATGGAAAAAGCTGAAGCGGATGTACAATCTATGTCTGATGAAGCTTTAGATATAATTAAGAGCGTGGGAAAGAATGAATTTTTAGAGGAATTCGTTCTTAACCTTATACACAGAAATAAATAAAGCAGGTGTATTATGATTCTTGAAAAGATAAATAAACCAAATGATATAAAACAATTATCTCCAATTGAATATAATCAGCTTGCAGATGAAATCCGGGTATTTCTTATAGAAAAAATTAGTAAAACAGGAGGACATCTCGCATCTAATCTTGGTGTTGTAGAGCTTACGATGGCACTTCATCTGGCTTTTAATCTTCCGCAGGATAAGCTTATATGGGATGTAGGTCATCAGTCTTATACACATAAGATTCTTACCGGAAGAAAGAATCAGTTTGACCAGTTAAGAAAATTTGGTGGAATGAGCGGTTTTCCTAAAAGAAATGAAAGCCATTTTGATGCATTTGATACAGGACACAGCTCAACATCGATATCTGCGGGATTAGGACTTGTTAAAGCAAGAGATTTAAAGAATGAGCATTACAGTGTTGTGTCTGTTATAGGAGATGGTGCACTTACAGGTGGAATGGCCTATGAGGCACTTAATAATGCTTCTTCTCTTAAGACTAATTTTATTATTGTATTGAATGATAATACAATGTCTATAGCAAAAAATGTTGGCGGTGTACCACATATGCTTAGTAATATAAGGTCATCTGATTCGTATTATGACCTTAAGGAAAATGTGACTAATACTCTGTATAAGCTTCCGGGTGGAGACCATATTGTAGACAAAATCAAGAAAACTAAAAGCAATCTTAAGCAGATGATACTTCCAGGTCAGATGTTTGAAAGCATGGGAATATCTTATCTTGGTCCAGTTAATGGACATGATATTGAAAAACTGATTAAAGTGTTCCATGTTGCCAAACGAATTAATGGAGCAGTTATCATCCATGTTGTAACACACAAAGGACACGGTTATAAACCAGCAGAGCGTAATCCGGCTAAATTTCACGGAATAGGACCTTTTGATATTGCTACAGGCAAAGAGTTAAAAGTTTCTGATAAGCCAACTTATTCTGATGTATTTTCAGAAACAATATGCCAGCTTGCTAAGAAAGACAAGCAGATAGTAGCTGTAACGGCAGCCATGCCTGATGGCACAGGACTTGCCAAATTTTCCAAATGGTTTCCAGAAAGATTCTTTGATGTTGGAATTGCTGAGGAACATGCAGTCACGTTCTCTGCAGGAATGGCGGCAGGCGGCCTTAAACCTGTATTTGCGGTTTATTCCTCATTTTTACAGAGAGCATATGACCAGATACTTCACGATGTGTGTATCCAGCATCTTCATGTAGTATTTGCAATTGACAGGGCAGGGCTTGTTGGAAGTGATGGTGAAACGCATCAGGGTATATTCGACCTTTCATTTCTGACTTCAATCCCGAACATGACTGTTATTGCACCCAAGAATGGCAGAGAACTTTCAGCAATGCTTGAATTTGCACTGCTTAACTTTAATTCACCGATTGCAATAAGATATCCAAGAGGTCAGGCGTATGATGGTCTTGAAGAGTACAATGCACCAATCAGGTACGGAAAAGCCGAGATGATTATTGAAGAGTCTGACATTGCACTTGTTGCAGCAGGCAATATGCTTATTACGGCACAGGCAGTAAGAGATAAGCTTAAAGAAAAGGGTTATAATATAACAATTGTCAATGCACGTTTTATCAAGCCAGTTGATACTGATATGCTTGACAGATTATCAGAGTCACACAGACTTATAGTTACAATGGAAGAGAATGTTTTATCAGGTGGCTTTGGCGAAGCGGTCTGTCAATATTATGATGATACCTGCAATGACATAGATGTGCTTAATATTGCACTGCCAGATGATTATGTTGAACATGGCAATGTTGATATTCTTCGACGGGAATCAGGTGTTGATAAAGACAGTGTTGTTGCGAAGATACTTAACAGATGGGCAAATGTATTGAATAAGGATAAAAGTAATGAGTAAAGAAAGATTAGATGTTTTATTAGTTAATAAAGGGCTTGCGACTTCAAGAGAGAAGGCAAAAGCTATTATTATGTCTGGTAATGTATATGTTGACGGACAGAAGGAAGACAAGGCGGGGCAGTCATTTCCAGATACTGCAGTGATAGAGGTTCGTGGAACAACCCTTAAGTATGTCAGCCGTGGTGGTCTTAAGCTTGAGAAAGCTATGCAGAATTTTGATGTGACGCTTGAAGGAAAGATATGTATGGATGTAGGTTCATCAACGGGTGGATTTACTGACTGCATGCTTCAGAATGGCGCAATTAAAGTCTATGCTGTCGATGTAGGACATGGACAGCTTGACTGGAAGTTACGAAATGATGAGAGAGTTGTATGCATGGAGAAGACTAATATCCGTTATGTAACACCTGATGATGTCGCAGACAGAATACAGTTTTCAAGTATAGATGTATCATTTATCTCACTTACCAAGGTACTTACTCCTGTAAGAAATCTTCTTACAGATGATGGACAGATAGTATGTCTTATCAAGCCACAGTTTGAAGCAGGACGTGAGAAGGTAGGAAAGCATGGCGTTGTAAGAGATAAAGATGTTCATATAGAAGTAATCAATAAAGTTATTGATTATGCAATGTCAATAGGATTTGAAATCCTTAATCTTGAGTTCAGTCCTGTTAAGGGACCTGAAGGGAATATTGAGTATCTGCTGCATTTGCAGAAAATTGCAGAACCACAGATAAAGGAAATTCCATTTATTGTAGAAAACGTAGTTGAAAAAGCTCACGAAGTATTGTAATATATATTTAATTCTTTTCGTATACCAAATGAGGTTCAGCATGAAATATTTTTATATTGTTACTAACAGGTTTAAAGATCCTGATGGTGTTAATACAAGAAAGATTGCACATTTTTTACGCTCAAAAGGTGCTGAATGTGTATGCCAGATAGAACAGGAAGAGGCATTTAATAAAACAGGTTCATACAGTGATGTAAGACTGGTTCCTGATAATACTGATTGCGTTATTGTTCTTGGAGGTGATGGTACACTTATTCAGGCATCAAGGGAGTTGTCTGAGAAGGATATTCCTTTTATAGGCGTTAACATCGGGACTCTTGGTTATCTTACAGACACAGATATGTCAAGCTTTGAGGAGACATTAGATAGTCTTCTTAGAGACGATTATGAGATTGACAGACGCATGATGCTTGATGGATGTATATATCGCGGTGAAGAACGCATTTTCTCTGATATGGCACTTAATGATGTTGTTATTAACAGAAATGGTGCTTTGAGAATTATTGATTTTGATATATATGTTAATGGCGAGTATCTTAATACATATTCGGCTGACGGGGTAATTGTTTCGACCGCAACAGGATCGACAGCGTACAGTCTGTCAGCAGGAGGACCTATAATACAGCCGACAGCAAGACTTATAATGGTAACACCTATATGTCCGCATTCGCTTAATCAGAGAAGTATTATATTTGCTGCTGATGATGAGATTATGATTGAGATGAAGGATAATAAGAGCTCATCAGGAAGAATGATGGGTTCTCTTAAGAATGACAGTGCAAGAGTTGCCACATTTGATGGAGAAAGTTTCTGTGAAGTTGTAACGGGAGACAGAATTGTTATTATGCAGTCAGAACGTATATCAAGGTTTGTCAAGACAAGCAGAATTTCATTCTTAGAGAGAATAAGGAACAAAATGTAGTTGGGGATAATTATGAAAACAGACAGACATAAAAAGATATTAGAATTAATTGACAGATATGAAATTGGTACACAGGAGGAACTGGCAAAGATTCTTAATGATGAAGGCTATAATGTCACACAGGCTACTGTTTCAAGAGATATAAGAGAACTTAATCTGTCAAAGGTTTCTGTGGATGGCAAGAGAACAAGGTATGCAACGCTTACAAAGGACAAACCTGTAGCAGGTGATAAGTTTCTAACAGTTCTTAAAGAAGGCTTTGTATCAATGGATATGGCACAGAATATTCTTGTGATTAAGACAGCACCAGGTATGGCAATGGCTGTATGTGCTGCTATTGATGCGCTGGAATGGAATGAGATTGTAGGTTCTATTGCAGGAGATGATACTATCATGTGTGCAGTAAGAACAGTTAATGATACTTTGCTTGTTATGAACAAGATTAAGAAACTTATTAAGAATAATTAATAGACAGAATTGAAAGGCAGGGTATGTTAGTTAATTTACATGTTAAGAATCTTGCACTTATAGAAGAAGAGAATATTGATTTTGATGAAGGACTTAATATACTTTCAGGTGAAACCGGTGCAGGTAAATCAATTATTCTTGGTTCTATTAATGCAGCATTGGGAAGCAAGACATCACCTGATTTTATAAGGTCAGGATGTGAATATGGTCTTTCAGAGATAACATTTGTAATACCAGAAGATAAGATTGAACGAATTAAAGAACTTGGTGTTATATCATGTGATGACGGTGAACTTGTTATTTCAAGGAAAATCATGTCAAATCGTTCACAGATTAAGGTTAATGGACAGTCTTTTACATCCGCCCAGACCAGAGTTCTTGCACATGAACTAATTGATATTTACGGACAACATGATAACCAGCTGCTTATGGATGAGAGTAATCATTTATCTGTTATTGATGCTTATGATAACAGCATTATTCCACTTCTTGATTCGTATAAAGACTGCTATAAAGAATATGCTATATGTAGAAAAGCATATGAAAGCCTTTCTGGTGACGATGAATCAAGAATTAAAGAGATGGCTTTTCTTCAATATGAAATCAATGAGCTTGAATCAGCAGCTTTAAAACCGGGCGAAGATGAACGGGTTGAAAGTGATTACCGAAGAATGAGTAACTTCCAGAAAATTGCAGGAAATCTTTCTGAGATATCGATGCTTCTTTCAGAAAGTGACAATAATCTTAGTGATATGGCAGGTGCAGCATTAAAGAATATGATGGCTGCAAGCGAATATGATGAGTCTTTGAAAGATAACTGTGATATTCTATCTGATATTGAGAATCTTATATCAGATGTGGCTCATAACCTTTCATCTTATATGGATGATTTTACATTTGACCAGTCTGAATTCAATGCACTTGAAGAAAGACTTGATTTAATTAATTCTCTTAAGATGAAATATGGCAATTCGATTGAAGATATTTTATCTGTTCTTGATGATAAAAAACAGAAGTTATCTGAATATGAAAATTATGATGAAGTTGTTGTTGCAAGAAAAGCTGAATATGACAAAGCTTATAAAAAGCTTATGAATGCGGCTTCTCTTTTAAGCAGCCAGAGAAAGAAAACAGCTCTCGATTTTTCGCAGGATATAACAAACGCCTTAAAACAGCTTAATTTTCTTGATGTAAGATTCGAAGCTGAATTTGAGGAGAAAAATCCTGATTCTGCCGGAATTGATGATGTCAGATTCATGATATCAACTAATCCAGGTGAAGATATGAAGCCTTTATCAAAGATTGCATCAGGAGGTGAATTATCAAGAATTATGCTTGCAATTAAAAGCGTAATGGCAGAGACAGATATATCCAAAACACTGATATTTGATGAGATTGATGCAGGAATCAGCGGAAAGACGGCACAGCTTGTCGCTGAGAAGCTTAATACACTGGCGAAAACTCATCAGATAATATGCATTACGCATCTTCCTCAGATTGCTGCAATGGCTGATAATCACTATGTTATTGAGAAGTCTACTAAAGACAACCGGACAATAAGTAATATTACACAGTTATCATATGATGAAAGTGTTAATGAAATCTCCAGAATGCTTGGAGGTTCAGTTATTACAGATGCGGTTATATCTAACGCAAAAGAATTGAAAAATATGGCACAACTCGCCAAAAAGAGCTGAATACAATATCAACGTTAATTTACATTAATACCCTTTTTTAAAAAGTATTTCATCTGTTAATACTAATCTTAGAAGGATGGTGGAGTAAGATGAGTAGATTTAAAAAAGGGTTATTTTATGCCAGTTTTCTGGTTTTGTGTATGGTCTTTACAGCATATATATACTACGATTCAATCAAGAAAAAGATTCCTGATAAATTATATATATACACACAAGATAAGGCTGTTTTCTCAATGGATATTCCGGTTGTCGGAACGGTATATGACAGCAGTAATAATATGTGTGCAGATAATATTGATTTCAGCAGAGATGTTACTTTCCAGTCAGGATATACAGGGCAGTATTATGTAGATTATAAACTTTTCGGACTTCTTCCTGTTGCAAGGACACATATGGAGGTTGTCAATGAAAAGTATGTTTATTCTGGCGGCTTTCAGGTCGGCATATATCTTAAATGTAATGGTGTATATGTTGTTAACACAGAAACAATATGCACATATGATGGTCAGAATATTGTTCCTGCCAAAGGAAAGATTAATAAAGGTGATTATATAATTAAAGTTAATGGCTTTCAGACAGATACGAAAGAACAGCTTTCACAGGCAGTGTCAGAATCTACGGGAAATAGTATGGATATAACTGTCAGGCGGAACGGACAGGACATTGATGTACAGGTTGAGCCTGTAAAAAATGTTGCAGGAGAATATAAACTTGGAATCTGGGTTAAAGATGATACACAAGGTGTTGGAACTGTTACTTATGTGTGTGAAGATGGCACATTTGCCGCATTAGGACATGGAATATCAGATAACGAAACAGGAAAGGTACTTGATATAAAAGATGGCATGATATACAGAACAAGGATTCTGTCTATTGTACCTGGAAAAAATGGAGAGCCGGGAGAACTTCTTGGTACTATTGATTATAGAGAGGACAACATAGGAAGTATAAGACGTAATACTAATAAAGGCATATATGGTGAAAATGCGTACTCTTTATATAAGGAGTATTCACCTGAACTGATGAAAGCAGCCGGGTCATATGAAGCTTCAAAAGGAACAGCATATGTAAGGTTTTATAACAATGGCAGTTTTCATGATTATGAAATTCATATAACAGATTTAAAGTATGGCGATACTAAGAATATAACATTTAAAGTGACATCAGGAGAGCTTCTCAAGCTGACTAATGGAATTGTTCAGGGGATGAGTGGAAGCCCGATTATTCAGAATGGAAAGATAATTGGGGCTGTCACACATGTATTTGTTGATGATTCTACTTGCGGATATGGTATATTTATTGATAGAATGCTTGATAAAGACTAAAAGAAAAGGATTATAATACGATGGAAAGAGAGAAATTTGGCAGCAGACTTGGATTCATACTTATAAGTGCAGGCTGCGCAATCGGAATTGGAAATGTATGGCGTTTTCCATATGTTGCAGGCAATAATGGAGGTGGAATATTCGTTTTATTATATATGTTATTCCTTCTTATGTTTGGAATCCCTGTACTATCAATGGAACTTGCAATGGGAAGAGCTTCTAAAAGCAGTATAATAAGGGCGTATCATGAACTGGAACGACCTGGACAGAAGTGGCATATTCATGGATATCTTGGAATGATAGGCAATTATATACTTTTATTCTTCTATACTACTGTTTCAGGATGGATGTTAGGATATTTTATCAAGTATGTAACTGGTGATATCACTAAAAATACTGACAGTTCGCAGATGTTTGCAGATGTAACTGCTAATCCATGGATAATGTTTGTATGGATGGCAGTAATAGTTCTTATTGCGGTTATTGTTTGCAGTATGGGACTTCAGAATGGCGTAGAAAAGATTACAAAATATATGATGCTTATTCTTCTTGGACTTATTGTTGTTCTTGCAATCCACAGTCTTACGCTTGATGGTGCCGGAAAAGGAATGCAATATTTTCTTGTTCCCGATATGAATAAGATAGAAGCGGTTGGTATTGGAAATATTATTATTGAGGCAATGAAGCAGGCATTTTTCACTTTAAGTGTCGGAATGGGCTCGATGATGATATTTGGAAGCTATATTGGTAAAGAACGCGCGCTTGTAGGAGAGGGGATACAGATTACATTACTTGACACATTTGTTGCAATTATGTCAGGAGTTATCATATTTCCAGCATGTATGTCATATAATATACCAACAGACAGTGGTCCAAGCCTTATATTTGTCACACTTCCAAAGGTGTTCGAACATATGTCAGGTGGAAGATTCTGGGGCGCAATGTTTTTCCTTTTTATGACATTTGCGGCATTATCCACAGTTATTGCTGTTCTGGAGAATATTATTGCGTGCAATATGGAGGCATTTGGATGGAACCGTAAGAAAGCAGGTGTAATTAACCTGTTTATTATAATTATCATGAGTATTCCATGCATTCTTGGTTTCAATGTATTAAGCGGATTTACACCGCTTGGCGCTGGAACTAACGTGCTTGATCTTGAAGATTTTCTTGTAAGCAGTCTTATTCTCCCTATAGGAAGCCTTGTTATACTTCTTTTCTGCACAACTAAGCTTGGCTGGGGATATGATAATTATATGAATGAAGTTAATACAGGAAAGGGTATCGGCATGCCTAAAATTTTAAAGTTTTATCTTAAATATATCCTGCCTCTGGTTATTTTATTCATTATTATTGATGGCTTGATTTAATAATCATAAGAGCCATGTCGAATTTTGTCGAATGCTGTGATTTCTTGCGATAAAAAGTGCTTGCAGACTGCTGCTGTTAAAACTATACTAACTATTGTGAAGTTGAAATGTCGGATTATTTAATTTTCACATTATGAAAGGGCTTGAATGTATGGAGAGGACTAAAATAGCTATCGCAGATGATAATCAGAGTATTCTGGAGGCATTAAAGAATGTAATTGATGAAGAAGACGACATGAGAATTGTTGGAACTGCTGACAATGGTGCAGATGCCGTAAAAATGATTCATGAGAGCCAGCCAGATGTTGTTTTGCTTGATCTTATAATGCCTGGAATAGATGGAATTACTGTTATGGAAAAGATAAAGGCAGACAAGACATTAGATTCCAAACCGGACTTTATTGTAATAAGCGCTGTTGGCAGAGACAGTGTTACTGAGGATGCATTTAATGTTGGAGCAGCATATTACATAATGAAACCATTTGACAATGAAGTTCTGGTTAACAGAATACGATATATAAGGAATCAACACAACAAAGTGAATGTAAAAGCAGTACCTAGAGAACCAGTTTCGATTACAGACAGAAATCTTGAGACAGATATAACAAATATAATTCATGATATTGGTATTCCGGCACATATTAAAGGTTATCAATATCTTAGGGATTCAATTACTTTATCAGTAAAAGATGCAGAAGTTATAAACAGTGTAACAAAAGTACTTTACCCTTCTATTGCAAAAAAATACGAAACTACACCTAGCAGGGTAGAAAGAGCTATAAGACATGCAATTGAAGTTGCATGGAATCGTGGTAATACAGATACACTGAATGATCTGTTTGGGTATACTATTAATTGTGGAAAAGGAAAGCCGACCAATTCAGAATTTATTGCATTGATTTCGGATAAAATCCGTCTGCAGTACAATATTAGATAATATTTAATATAAAAATGTTCACATATTTTTCATGTATATTTAATTATAAAGCCTTGATAAATAGCTGCTTTTATATTATAATTACAAAATCGTAAACGATTTTTAACAATTTTGTAATAATTAATTTGGTTGAGGTTATATATGCGTAAGAGAATATTTAAAGGCTTTGCAGCCGTGTTATTATCATCTACATTAACTGTATCCACAGTGTTTGCAGTATTTGCAGATGATGTTGATAAGTTAAAGCAGCAAAAGCAGCAGACACAACAGGAGCTGGATAATCTTCAGGATCAGTGGGCTTATCTGTTACAACAGATGGATGAACTGGAACTTAAGATGGCTAATAAATCTGACGAAATAGATGCAGCTAATGTAAAACTTGAAGAGGCAGAGAAGATTCAGTCAGCACAATATGAGGATATGAAGCTTCGTATCAAGTATATGTATGAAGACCAGTCTGTATCATTAGCTGAAGTTTTTCTTACTTCATCAGACATGAGTACAATGCTTAACAAAGCAGTGTATATGCAGGAAGTTTATAATTATGACAGAAACAAACTTGATGAAATGGCTCAGACAGCCAGTGAAATCAAGGAACTCAAGGAAAAACTTGAAAGTGATAAGCAGGAACTTGATGAAGCACAGACACAGCTTACTGAGAAGCAGGCATTGCTTTACAGTACTATTCAGGAAACACAGGCTAAGGCTGATGATGTAAACAGTCAGCTTGAATCAGCAGTTAAGAAAGCAGCAGAAGTTGCAGCTAAGAGAGAACAGGAACGTCAGGCAGCAGCGGCGAATCAGAACCAGCATATTAATACAACAGTTACACCGGCAAAGGGTGATTCATCTGTAGCAAGTGGTGTTGTTTCACTTGCATATTCGCTTCTTGGAGTTCCATATGTAAGCGGTGGAAGTTCACCATCAGGTTTTGACTGTTCAGGATTTACTTCTTATCTGTTCAGACAGTATGGAATTAATATTTCAAGATCATCAAGTGCCCAGGCATATGGTGGAACAGCAGTTAACGGACTTGCTAATGCACAGCCTGGTGATGTTATATGTTTTCCGGGACATGTTGGATTATATGTAGGTGGTGGACAGATGATTCATGCTAATGTTCCAGGTGGTTCAGTAAGGCTTGTTGGTGTTAATTCAATAGGTATGAGCGTAATTGCAATAAGACGTTACTGGTAATATTCTAATATATGTGATATAATAAGTGCAGTTTTACAGGGACTGCACTTATTTTTTATAAATGCATGAAGAGTATGGGATTATATTTAAGAAGAAATGAGGACTAATGTATGAAAAATGTATTGTTGATTGCATCAGAGGCTGTACCATTTATTAAGACAGGCGGACTTGCAGACGTTGCAGGTTCACTCCCTAAGTATTTTGACAAAACCAAGTTTGATGTAAGGGTAATGATACCTAAGTATACATGTATACCTTGGGAGTATCGTGAAAAAATGGTTTATAAGACACATTTTTACATAGATCTTGCATGGAGAACACAGTATGTAGGTGTATTTGAGTTAGAGTGGAATGGTGTTATATTCTATTTTATTGATAATGAATTCTATTTTGGAGGCAATAGCATACAGCTGGATTCATGAAGATATTGAGAAGTTTGCTTTCTTTAGCAAAGCAGCACTTTCAGCACTTCCTGTTCTTGGATTCAGACCAGATATAATTCATTGCAACGACTGGCAGACAGGTCTCATTCCCGTATATCTTAAGGAAAGATTCTCACAGGGTGAATTTTATCAGGGAATTAAGTCTATAATGACAATTCATAATCTTAAATTCCAGGGAATATGGGATCTTAAGAAGGTTAAAGATATTACAGGTCTTCCTGATGAATACTTTACATCTGATAAACTTGAAGCATACGATGATGCAAACTATCTTAAAGGTGGTATTGTATATGCAGACCGTGTTACAACAGTTAGTGAAACATATGCAGAAGAGATTAAGACGCCATTCTATGGGGAGAATCTTGATGGTCTTATGAGAGCAAGAGCCAACGTTCTGTCCGGCATCGTTAATGGTATTGATTATGATGAATATAATCCAGAGACAGATAAGAGAATTGCCAACAATTATAACCAGATAACCTTCAGAAAAGAAAAGTGGAAGAATAAAGTTGCTCTCCAGAAGGAACTTGGACTTACAGAGGATAAGGGTAAGTTTATGATTGGTCTCGTTTCAAGACTCACAGACCAGAAAGGACTTGACCTTGTAGCATATGTCATGGATCAGCTCTGTGCTGAAGATGTACAGTTTGTTATTCTTGGTACAGGAGAAGAAAGATACGAGAATATGTTCAGACATTATGACTGGAAATATAATGACAGAGTATCTGCCAACATATATTACTCAGAAGATATGTCACACAAAATATATGCTTCATGTGATGCATTCCTTATGCCATCATTATTCGAACCATGTGGACTTTCACAGCTTATGAGTCTTAGATATGGAACAGTTCCTATTGTAAGAGAGACTGGTGGTCTGAAGGATACTGTAGAACCATATAACGAATACGAAGGCAAGGGAACAGGATTCTCATTTGCTAATTACAATGCACATGAGATGCTTAGTATTGTTAATTATGCTAAAGATGTATATTACAATCATAAGAGAGAGTGGAATAAGATTGTTGACAGAGGTATGAAGACAGACTTCTCATGGAACAGTTCAGCAAGAAAGTATGAAGATCTTTACAACTCACTTTAATTAAAATATTGCGTTCAAACGTCAATTTCGGGAAAGAAAAAAGGAAGCTGCAAAAAGCAACTTCCTTTTTTAATGCAGGTGGCGGGACTTGAACCCGCACGATGTTACCACCGGCAGATTTTGAGTCTGCTGCGTCTGCCATTCCGCCACACCTGCGCGACTTTGATAGTTTATCATAATAAAACTTAAAAATCAAGTGAAGAATACTTGCACACAGAATAAATTTCGAATATTATTTTAGTATTGAATTATAATCCTTTTATGGAGGCGTTTATGGATAACTGTAAAGAAATCCAGAATATGATAGATAGCTTTGAACATGGTAATCTGTCTCTTAAGAATGAAGAAGCATTTACGCATCACATTCTTAACTGTAACGACTGCCGTGAAGAGATGGAGATATATTATATAATTTTATATGGATTAGATGATGATAATGAGAAAAGTATAGAAAACAGCAGCTATAGCGAATATCTTGATGCATTTGATTTTACCGGACTTGTAGAGCAGAAGCTAAAGGATAGTGAAGCAAGGTGCCTGTTTCTAAGGCAATGGAGTCATTTTACAAGAGTAAGATATCTGTTTGTTACAGCTGTTATGATTCTTACAGCACTGCTTTTAATTATTATTAAATTCTTTTAAGAATGAGGATTGGAGAGTTGTCATGAGTGAAAAACTTATATTAATAGATGGACACAGTATATTAAACCGTGCATTTTATGGTGTTCCTGATCTTACTAATGCAGAAGGAATACACACCAATGCTTTATATGGTTTTCTTAATATTCTTTTTAAATTCCTTGATGAAGAAAAGCCTGATTATATTACGGTAGCATTTGATTTATCTGCACCAACATTCAGACATAAGGCATTTGATGGCTACAAAGGTACAAGAAAGCCTATGCAGCCAGAATTAAAGCAGCAGGTTCCTCTTATGAAAGAACTGCTTAAAGCTATGAATATCACTGTTGTTGAACAGGAAGGTTACGAAGCTGATGATATTCTTGGAACACTTGCCAAGCAGAATGCGAATAAAGGAATTGATGTATCTATTATTTCAGGAGACAGGGATTTGCTTCAGTTAGCTGATGAGCATATCAAGATAAGAATACCTAAGACTAAGAAAGGTGTAACTGAGGTAGAAGACTATTATCCTGCTGATGTATTTGATTTATACGGTGTTACACCACATGAATTTATAGATGTTAAAGCCCTTATGGGTGATACATCTGATAATATACCGGGAGCACCTGGAGTGGGACCTAAGACAGCATCGGCTATTATTCAGAAATATCATAGCCTTGATAACGTATTTGAACATCTTGAGGAGTTGAAGCCGCCTAAAGCTAAAACATCAATAACTGAGAATATCGAGCAGATTAAGATGAGCAGATTCTTATCTGAGATTAAGACAGATGTTCCAATCGAATATAATATAGAAGATGCCAAGGCTGGAGATTTCTTTAATGAGAATTCATATGAGCTTTTTAAGAAATATAACTTTAAGAATATGCTCAAGAAGTTTGAAAATACAGATATAACAGCTAAAGATCCTGACTGCTATGAATATTTCAAGAAGATATCTGACTTTGCAGAAGTTGAAAATGTATTTAATAAAGCGGCTCAGATTGCTGATGGAATTGAAAAAATCGGACTTTCAATTATAAGAGAAAACGAACTGACTGCGGTAGGAATAACACTCTCTGATACAGAAATCTATTATATTCCGGTATCTGGTTTTGTAACTGAAAATTACCTTATAGAACGTCTGTTAGATGTTGTGAGCAAGGCTTCTCACAGAAATATAGCATCTGCCAATATTAAAGATTATCTTGATATATTTGAAAAAGACAAGATAAATGGCTATCCGCTTGTTTCAGAAAAAGCATTTATTGATACTGCAATTGCGGCATATCTGCTTCATCCAAGTAATGAAAGTTATGATTATGAAAGTCTTGGAAGAGAGTTTTTATCATTAACATTTCCTTCGAAAACAGAACTTCTGGGTAAATTGTCATTTAAGAAGGCAGTAAATGAATCAGAAGATAATCTTATTAAGTATGCATGTCTTTCATCATATGCTTATTACAAATGTGCTGATAAAATTACAGAACAGTTAAAGAGTGAGAATATGTATGAGCTTTTTGAAACTATAGAGATGCCTCTTATATTCGTTCTTTTCGAAATGCAGCAACAGGGCATAAGTGTTGATAAACAGGCACTTGTTGATTATTCAAAGGTACTGGGTTCTAAGATTTCTGTACTTGAAAAAGAAATATATGAATCAGCAGGCGAAGAGTTCAATATCAATTCACCAAAGCAGCTTGGTGTAATACTCTTTGAAAAACTTGGAATGCCTAACGGAAAGAAGACAAAGAGTGGCTATTCAACAGCTGCAGATGTACTTGAAAAGCTTGCACCTGATTATCCGGTTGTAAGTAAGATACTTGAATACAGACAGTTAGCAAAGCTAAAATCAACTTATGCTGATGGACTTACACAGTATATAACAGAAGATGGAAGGATTCATGGTACATTTAACCAGACGATAACTGCTACTGGAAGAATAAGCAGTACAGAGCCTAATCTTCAGAATATTCCTATTAGAATGGAAATGGGAAAGACTATAAGAAAGGTATTTGTTCCAAAGGACGGATTCGTGTTCTTAGATGCTGATTATTCACAGATTGAATTAAGAATTCTTGCACATATGTCAGGAGATGAGAAGCTTATTGAAGCTTATAATTCGTCAGCAGATATCCATAGAGCAACGGCAGCACAGGTCTTTGGCGTACCACTGGATGAAGTTACCGATGAACAGAGAAGAAATGCCAAGGCAGTTAATTTCGGTATTATCTATGGAATGAGTTCTTTTGGATTAAGTCAGGATCTCAGTATCTCAAGAAAAGAAGCTAAAGAATATATTGAAAGATATTTTGCAAGCTATCCGACTATCAAGACATTTATAGACGGTCTTGTAAGTGATGCAAAAGAAAAAGGATATTCGCTTACAATGTATAACAGACGCAGAGAGATTCCAGAGATTAAATCTTCTAATTTCATGCAGCGTTCATTTGGTGAAAGAGTAGCCATGAACGCACCTATTCAGGGAACTGCAGCTGATATTATCAAGCTGGCAATGATTAATGTATACAACGCACTTAGAGAGAATAATCTGAAATCAAGACTTATATTGCAGGTTCATGATGAGCTTCTTGTTGAGACGGCAGAGAACGAGATTGAAACTGTAAAGCAGATAATGCTCGACGGGATGAAGAATGCAGTAAGCCTTAAGGTACCTCTTGAGGTGGATTTAAAGGAAGGAAAAGACTGGCTGGAGGCGCACTAATGAAAGTTATTGGAATTACAGGTGGTGTAGGAGCAGGAAAATCCTCTGTTCTTGCACTCCTGAAAGAAATGTGTTCCTGCGATATTATACAAGCAGACCTGGTTGCAAGAAATATATACCAATCTGGCAATATTGGATTTGAGAAGGTCGTTGATATATTCGGGGAGCAGATTGTAGGAGAGGATGGAGAGATAAACAGACCTCTTCTTGCAGATATTATATTTAAGAATCCTAATAAGAGAATAGTTCTTAACAGTATAATCCATCCACTTGTAAAGCAGGAGATTATCAACAGGATTAATAATCATAAGATAGCAGGTGATGTTGATTACTGTTTTGTTGAGGCAGCACTGCTTATTGAAGATCACTATGATATTTTCATGGATGAGATATGGTACATATATGTTTCTGAGGATGTAAGAAGAATACGACTGTCAGCTTCAAGAGGATATTCTGATGAAAAGATATCTAATATATTTAAAAGTCAGTTATCTGAAGCAGAGTTTAGAAAATATGCTGATAAAGTCATAGATAATGGGTCAGATATAGAAAAAACACGCGCCCAGCTTGAGATTATGCTTGGAATATGATACATTTATAAACGATTTGTATATTTTACAGATAGATTTATATATGGTGAAGTAATGAGTTTCATCAGAAGGAGACTTGTAGATGAGAATGATGCCAATTGCCAGCGGAAGCAGTGGAAATTGTATCTACCTTGGCACAGAGGACACACATGTTCTTTTTGATGCTGGAGTCAGCCGCAAAAGGATTGAAGAAGGGCTTAATACGGCAGGTTTAAGTCTTAAAGATATTGATGCAATATTTGTAACACATGAACATATTGACCATACAAAAGGACTTGGTGTTATATCAAGAAAAGATGGGATTCCAATCTATTCAACTCCTGGTACAATAGAGGGAATAGAACAGACTTCATCACTCGGTAATATTCCAGAGGGCATATTTAATAAAATAAATGCTGATGAAGACATTTCAATTGGAGATGTAACAGTTCACCCCTTCCGTATATCACATGATGCTAACGAACCTGTTGCGTACACATTTACTCAAAAATGTGCAAATGGTATAAAAAAAGCATCGGTTGTAACTGATTTAGGGTATTTTGATGATTATGTTGTTGATAATCTGACAGAATCTGATATTATGCTTGTTGAGGCTAATCATGATATCAATATGTTACAGGTTGGTCCTTATCCTTTTTATCTTAAGAAAAGAATATTAGGTAATAAAGGACATCTCTCTAATGAGACATCTGGACAGCTTGTCAATTCTCTGCTTCATGATAAACTCAAGAAAATATATCTTGGTCATTTAAGCAAAGAAAATAATTATGATAAACTGGCTTATGAGACTGTGAAGTTAGAGATTGATATGTCAGATAACTCATTCAAATCTTCGGATTTTGATATAGAGGTTGCAAAGCGTGATGTTTTATCAGGTATTTGCGAAATATAACAGGCGCTTACAAGGTGCAGAAAGAGGAAAGCTATGAAAAAATGTGTAATTACTGTTGTAGGAAAAGATACTGTTGGTATTATTGCCAGAGTATGTACTTATCTTGCTGATACAAAGGTTAATATCCTTGATATCTCACAGACTATTGTTTCAGGATATTTTAATATGATGATGATTGTTGATATGTCTGGTTCTACAAAGAATTTTGACAATGTCAATGAAGATCTTAATAAGCTTGGCGAAGATATTGGTGTTGTAATTAAATGCCAGCGTGAAGAAATATTTGACATGATGCACCGTATCTAAGAAAGTGAGGAGACTTAAATACTATGATTAATATTATGGAAGTTACAGAGACTAACAAAATGGTCGAGAAAGAGAATCTTGATGTAAGAACTATTACTATGGGTATTAATCTTCTTGACTGTGCTGGTCCTGATTTAGCTGAGGTTAATGAGAAAATATATAACAAAATCACAACTCTTGCTAAGGATTTAGTTTCAACTGGAGAAGAGATTGCAAAGGAATTCGGTGTTCCTATTGTTAATAAGAGAATATCAATTACACCTATTTCTCTTGTTGGTTCTTCTGCATGTAAGACACCTGAGGATTATGTTACTATTGCAAAAACTCTTGATAAAGCGGCGCATACTGTTGGCGTTAATTTCATTGGTGGTTATTCAGCAGTTGTATCTAAGGGTATGACTAAGAGTGATGAACTTTTAATAAGATCAATTCCACAGGCACTTGCACAGACAGAGCTTATATGCAGTTCTGTTAATGTTGGTTCAACAAAGACTGGTATTAACATGGATGCAGTAAGACTTATGGGCGAGATAGTTAAAGAGACAGCAGAACTTACTAAGGATAAGGATTCTTTAGGATGTGCCAAGCTTGTTGTATTATGTAATGCTCCTGATGATAATCCTTTCATGGCTGGTGCATTCCATGGTGTAACAGAAGATGATGCAATTATAAATGTTGGTGTCAGCGGTCCTGGTGTTGTTAAATACGCACTTGAGAGTGTGAGAGGAAAGAGCTTTGAGGTTCTTTGCGAAACTATCAAGAAGACAGCATTTAAGATTACACGAGTTGGACAGCTTGTTGCACAGGAGGCTTCTAAGAGACTCGGTGTACCTTTCGGTATTATTGACCTTTCACTTGCACCAACTCCTGCTGTTGGAGATTCAGTAGCAGAGATTCTTGAAGAAATCGGACTTGAAAGAGCCGGAGCACCTGGTACTACAGCTGCACTTGCAATGCTTAATGATCAGGTTAAGAAGGGCGGCGTTATGGCATCTTCTTATGTAGGCGGACTTAGTGGAGCATTCATTCCTGTATCAGAAGATCAGGGAATGATTGACGCTGTTAATGAAGGTTCACTTACAATCGAAAAGCTTGAAGCTATGACATGTGTATGCTCAGTTGGTCTTGATATGATAGCTATTCCAGGTGACACACCTGCAACAACAATTTCAGGAATTATTGCTGATGAAGCAGCTATTGGCATGGTAAACCAGAAGACAACAGCTGTAAGAGTTATTCCTGTTGTAGGAAAGGGCGTTGGAGAGACAGTAGAATTTGGCGGACTCTTAGGTTATGCACCTATTATGCCTGTTAATAAATTTGACTGTTCTGCATTCGTGAACAGAGTAGGAAGAATTCCTGCACCAATCCACAGCTTTAAGAACTAATTAAGAATTAAGATAAAAAACACCGGATGAATCATATGATTGGTTCAGCCGGTGTTTTTTTATATTCTTATTATATTCTGTTGTAATTCATTCTTCATTACATACCCATACTTTTCATATACAGCCTGTGCATATATATCAGAACATGCAAGGTCAAATATAAGTTCATTTTTATAATCAGCAGCCTTGGTAATGAAAGGTACATCAAGTTCTTTCTTGATGCTTCCAAGATACTGCTGTCCGGTTTTATTAAAACCTAATAATCTTATATATGGTATATTATTGTATGAATCGGACATGGATTTTCTTATTTCAAGAATTATATGCATAATGCAGCGGCATATTCTTGAATATACTATATTTTTTGATTTAACTTTCATTGCGAATTCTGTGATAGTGTCTCTTCCTGTAAATGCAGCTACAAATCTGTTTGCAATGTCCGGACTGATATCTTCATATTCAGCAAGTTTTTCAGCAAAGTCTGTATGATTAATATTACATTGCTGTTTAAGAAAAAGCATTTTGTAATTAAATATACTGCTGAAATCATCAGGAAATAAAGGACAGCTCTTAGAATTGCAGATTTCTTCATACATACCGGCAGTAAGGTATGTTTTTAATCTGTCATGTTCATCTGACATAAGCATTTTTCTTATTCCAAATGCACTTGCATACTCAGCGTTATCTGTGTCGTCATTATAGCCTGCGCCTTCACGAAGCACAGGATAATATGTCATATTAAGATTATTGGCAAGTATTGCTTTTATATATTCAATTGCAAGTATGTTGTTAGAGCCTGTAATTATGTCTTTACATTCCGGCAGATATTCCAAAAGGGCAGTCTGTCTTGCAGCAGGGTATGAGCTGCCGTTTGCAAGGGCATTATTAAGAATTGATTTATATTCAGGCGATTCTGATATTATAGTACGGCTTATCTTTGCCAGACTATCTGCATTATCAGTCTCAGCGCCAAAGCATATTGAATCAGCTTTCATCTTATTAAGTGTTAGAACTGCACCTTTTGCAAAATTCTCTGCACTTGATAATGCATAGTATACAGGAAGTTCAACAACGATATCTGCACCAGCTTTTAATGCAGCCCTTGTTCTTGCATACTTATCAATTACTGCCGGTTCACCGCGCTGCACAAAATTACCGCTCATCACAACGATAATACAGTCAGCCTGCGAAATCTGTCTTGCTTTATTCATCTGATATACATGTCCTGTGTGTAATGGGTTATATTCTGCAACAATTCCGCATGCTTTCATGTAGTGTCTCCTTTATGTTTTTATTATATTTTACTGAAATCATACATTTATGTCAAAAATATTGCTGAATTTAGTCAATGTATCGTTTTTAAAACATTTTTAAGTGCCAGACGACCTTGTTTTCGACTAAAAATTGGTATATAATTTTTGTCAGAGTTCAGTATGTTTACTGAAAATTTACTTTTTTATAAGGAGGAGTCATTAATCATGGCATTTATTGACACAATTAAAGAAAGAGCAAAGGCAGACAAGAAGACTATCGTATTACCAGAGTCTATGGATAAGAGAACTTATGAAGCTGCTGAGAAGATTTTAAAGGAAGGCATTGCTAATTTAGTTATTATTGGTACTCCTGAAGAGATCGAGAAGTATGGTAAGGGCTATGACATTTCTGGCGCCACAATCGTAGATCCATTTAACGATCCTAATAAGCAGAAGTATATTGATAAATTCGTTGAGTTAAGAAGCAAGAAGGGTGTTACACCTGAGATGGCTAAGGAACAGATGGAAAAGGATTATATGTACTATGCATGCCTTATGTGTAAATGTGGAGATGCTGATGGAGCAGTATCTGGTGCATGCCACTCAACAGGTAACACAATCCGTCCAGCTCTTCAGTTATTAAAGACTAAGCCAGGTATCAGCTCAGTTTCAGGTTTCTTCCTTATGGAAGTTCCAGACTGTGAATTCGGTGAGAATGGTCTTTTCGTATTTGCTGACTGTGCTGTAAGCCCAGATTATGATTCAGAGAAACTTGCTGAGGTTGCTAAGCTTTCTTCAGATTCATTCAAGAGCTTTGTAGGAAAGGATGCTAAGGTTGCTATGCTTAGCTTCTCTTCATACGGAAGTGCTAAGCATGACAGAGTAACTATGGTTGCTGATGCTGTTAAGATTGCAAAAGAGAAGTACCCAGATATCACTGTTGATGGTGAACTTCAGTTAGATGCTGCTTTAGTTCCAGAAGTTGCTGCACTTAAGGCACCTGAGAGCCCAGTAGCTGGTAAGGCTAATACACTTGTATTCCCTAACCTTGAAGCTGGTAACATCGGTTATAGCTTGTTCAGAGACTTGCTAAGGCTGGAGCTTATGGTCCTGTTCTTCAGGGACTTTCTATGCCAGTTAACGATCTTTCAAGAGGATGCTTCGCTGATGATATCGTTGGTGTAGTAGCTATGACAGCAGTTCAGGCTCAGAATGCATAATTAACATTTTTAAGGAGAATTTTTGTAATGAATATTTTAGTATTAAACTGTGGAAGCTCATCTCTTAAGTATCAGCTTATTAACATGGATGATGAGAGCGTAATCGCAAAAGGTCTTGTAGAGAGAATCGGTATTGAAGGTTCTGTTCTTACACACAAGCCAACAGGAAAGGATAAGTATGTTGTTGAGACACCTATGAAGGATCACAACATTGCAGTTAAGCTTGTTCTTGATGCTCTTCAGGATGCTGAGCACGGCGTAATCAAGTCTACAGATGAAATTGCAGCAGTAGGACACAGAGTACTTCACGCAGGTGAGAAGTATATCGAGTCTTGTCTTGTAACAGAAGATGTTAAGAAGGTTGTACGAGAGTGCTTCGACCTTGGTCCTTTACATAACCCAGCTAACCTTATCGGTATTGAAGCCGTTGAGGCAGCTATGCCAGGCAAGCCAAATGTAGCTGTATGGGATACAGCATTTGGTGGAACAATGGAGCCAAAGGCTTATCTCTATGCTATTCCTCGTGAATACTATGAGAAGTACGGCGTAAGAAGATACGGTTTCCACGGAACAAGCCACAGCTTCGTATCTAAGGAAACAATCAAGTTTGCTAACCTTGATCCTAAGACAGCTAAGGTTATCGTATGCCACCTTGGTAACGGTGCTTCAATCTCAGCTTCTATCGGTGGAAAGTGTGTAGATACTTCTATGGGTCTTACTCCACTTGAAGGACTTATCATGGGAACACGTTCTGGTGACCTTGATCCAGCTATCTTAGAGTTCTTATGCAACCATGAGAACCTTACAATAAGCGAGATGCTCAATATTCTTAACAAGAAGTCTGGTGTACTTGGTATGTCAGGCGGAATCTCAAGCGATTTCAGAGATCTTAATGCTGCAGCTAACGACGGTAACGAAATTGCTAAGGTTACACTTGAAGCTTATGCTTACAGAGTAGCTAAGTATATTGGTGCTTACACAGCAGCTATGAACGGTGTTGATGCCATTACATTTACAGCTGGTGTTGGTGAGAATGCTGCATGGCTTCGTCCAATGGTAGCTAAATATCTTGGATACCTTGGTGTTGAACTTGATGAAGCTGCAAGCGAGAAGGCTTGTGGAGTAGAAGGAATTATCTCTACACCAGAGTCTAAGGTTAAGCTTTGCGTAATTCCTACTAATGAAGAGCTTGCAATTGCAAGAGAGACATTAGCATTAGTAAAATAATTGACATATTCATGAAAAATATTGAATTTAAATGAATTTGTTGTTGACAAAGGCAGGGAGCATGCGTATAATTGACAAGGTGTGGATTAGCGCATGCTTTTCCTATGCACAATAGTATGAATTGGAGACAATTATGCTAATTGATTTAAGAGAGCTTTTATCCGGTTCACAGGATGAAAGAATAGAAAAGGTTTCAATTGAATCAGAAAGCTTTGACACTGGAATCGCTAAGTATAGTATACTTGAGAAGCCAGAGTTTGAATTAAGCATTACCAGAATTGGTAAGAACAAGCTTGAGATTAAAGCAGAGAGCTTTGTTGTTCTTGATATTCCATGTGACAGATGTTTAGAGTCTGTTCCTACGAAAGTAGAGTACAGCGTTGATGAAATCGTTGATTTCTCAGACAATGCTACCGGAGAAGAAGCAAAGGAAGAAAAAGACTATATTGGTGGATACGAACTCGACGTGGACAGATTAGTTTTCGGCGAAATACTTATATCCATGCCGGGTAAGACATTATGTACCCCTGATTGCAAGGGGCTATGTTCTATATGCGGACACAACCTGAATGTCTCAGAGTGTGGCTGTGACCGAGAGTCCCTGGATCCAAGAATGTCTGTTTTCAAAGATATTTTAAAGAATTTTAAGGAGGTGTAACATATGTCAATTTGTCCAAAGAATAAATCTTCAAAGGCAAGAAGAGATAAGAGAAGAGCAAACTGGAAGATGGCTGCTCCAAATCTTGTAAAGTGCTCAAAGTGTGGCGCTTTAATGATGCCTCATAGAGTATGCAAGTCTTGTGGTTCTTATAACAAGAAAGAAATCATCTCTGTTGACTAATTATTAAGATGAATTGTAATAGGCTGTCCCGTCTGGGGCAGCTTATTTTATTTTGTTAAAAATTATGTTATACTATGTTGGATTTTAATAACAATAAGAGGTGGATATGATACGGATTGCTATATGCGATGATGAAAAGGAATTTGTCCAACAGCTAACACAATATATTTTAAATGCGTCTAAAACATTTAATGAACAATTTGAGATTGACGGTTATACTGATTCAAGAGTCTTAACTGAATCTCTGAAGGAAGAAAAATATGATGTGATTTTTCTGGATATTCAGATGCCATATATAGATGGGTTAGCAATTGGAAAATATATACGAAATAATCTTGATGACAATGTAACTGAAATTGTATATATATCATCTGAACGTAAATATGCAATGGATTTATTCAGTGTAAGACCGATGAATTTTATAATAAAGCCTGTTTCGGAGAATGATATATTTGATATGTTACAACTTGGATTAAAGCTTGTTAAAAACAGCAGCCAGTTATTTGATTACGAGTTAAAAGGTGAAACTCACAGAGTAAAATTATCAGATATATATTATTTTAAGAGTGACGCAAGGAAAATTATTATGATAATGTCAAATGGAACTGAAATATCATTTTATGGAAAAATGTCAGAACTTGCAGAAAAGGTTACCAAGTATAATTTTAAATATATACATAAATCTTACATCATTAATTCAATACATGTAAAGCATTTTACAGCCCGTAAGGTAATTATGAACAATGGACATGAGCTACCAGTGAGTAGGACAAACAGGGAGAATATAAAACATTATGAATGAGATTACAAGCTTGTATATATTGAGTCTGATTATATTTTTTATTAATATGGCAATTATATATAAATCTATTAATAAAAAATGCATGCGCCCAATATATATAGTACTTTTGTTTATGCTAAAATGTTCTGTTTTTATTACAATGCTTATCAGCAATATCGGTACACTTCCCGTTATTTTATCGGATATAGTAATAATATCATCAGGTACATTTGCATTTGAATTTACTGAGTATGAAAAAATATATTGTATATTGATTGGCAGTGGTTCTTTAATTACGTCTTACATATATACATTATTAATGTCGAATAAATTGGAATGTATTTATAATTTGCTAATAATATATTCCATAAGCTTTATTCTTAATATTCTGATTACTTTCTGCATAAGCCAGTTTAATAACAGTCCAATCAAGACCATTATAGTGTTGGTTATATCATATCTTGCCAGCATGTGTATAATTGCGTCTATTGGTACGTTTGATTATAAGAAAATTCTTATAGGCGCTGGCATAGAATTTATAATTATAAATGTATTATTCGGAATAACAATTAAAATGAATATTAAGGTGAATAAAGACGAATATCGTAATAATATACTTAATGAGCAGATTGTAATATACCGCAATGAGATAGCAACAAAGAATAGATATAACCAAAAGATAAAGTCTATAGAACATGACATTAATAATCATATAATATCTATACGGAATATGATATCAGATAACAGAAATAATGAAGCTGTCCGGTATATTGATGAAGTTTTCAATATACTGAATAATCATGATAATATACTTGATACAGGTAACATAGAAATCGACTCAATAATGAATACCAAATTAGATGAAATGGCATCATATGGTATAACATATTGTCATAACATTATGATACCCTGTGGCATGAATATAAATGCAATGAGTATTGTAATAATTCTTGGAAATCTACTGGACAATTCTATTGAAGCTGTAAAAAAAACAAAAAAATCTGAAGAATATCAAAAAGTTCAGAATGAAGATATCAATATTGAAATCATATATGATAGAGGAACTCTTAATATCAATGTATCTAATATAACATACAGAAATAAAGAAAATTTGTTTTATAATATTGAATATAATGGATTGTCACTTCCATCTGGTTTTAATACCTCAAAAGATAATGCTGACAAACACGGAATAGGAATTAGTAACATAATCCATATTGTTCAACAGAATAATGGATTGATGAGCATGTCAAGAAAAAACGGAATATTTACTACTAAAATTACACTTTTTATATAGTTTAAAATAGCACTTTTATGTCATGTGCATTTCATGACATAAAAAGTGCTATTTTTACATTTACGGTTTAAAGAGAGATATTATGATAATATATTGTATATAATAATTTTTATATGGAGAATCAAATATGCAGAATAAACTGAAAT